>NZ_RKRG01000002.1:0-300000 GCF_003814835.1 Methanobrevibacter gottschalkii DSM 11977 | reverse complement strand
CCACCAAATTTTTCTATCATATCTTTAGTTTCATTATAAGTCTTTGTAAATACAGAAAAACGTGCATTGTCATTTATTTTCATCCCTTCACAGATTCCCTGGGATATTGCAATAATATTTTTAATTACACCACAATATTCAACACCAATAACATCACAACTGGCCGAAACTTTGAATCTAAAAGTTGATAGTGCTTTTTCAACTTTTTCAAGGTACTGTTTATTTTCACATGCAATAGATGCTGAAGAAAATGTTCTTTCAACCATTTCAACAGCAATATTTGGTCCTGATAATACACAAGCTGGCCTACCAGTTTCTTCCATGATAACTTCACTCATCCTTTTTTGAGAACCCTTTTCAAGACCTTTAGCAGTGTTTACTAAAACACAATCTTGAGAAATAATATATTTCAATTGAGAACAAACTTCCCTTATTGTAGAAGAAGGCAATGTTAAAAAGATTATTTCTGCATCTTTCAAATCATTTAAATCATTAGTAGCTATTATATTATCTTTTAAACGAATATTTGGAAAATAATCTTTATTAAAACGAGTTGTATTTATTGAATCAACTAATTCTTCCCTTCTAGCATACAGTGAAACTTTTTGAGTATTATCACAGATGGTTTGAGAAATTGCAGTCCCCATAGCACCTGCACCAACAACACCTATATTTGAAAACATAATTTAATATATAATTTATTAATATAAAAAATTAATACTTACCAAGGTTTTAGAAAATCCAATGAAATCTTTAATTTCACTAATGCATTATTCTCATATGAACAACAGAAGTTAAAATACAGTAATTTTTATTTAATATAGGATAAGTCATATCAAAGAAGTTTAATTATCCACACATTGAATAATAGTAATCTGCAGTTGCATATACAATCAATCCGACTCCATCATTTTATCGGCAAATTCCAATATTATACTCTTTTTAAAACATTTCATCAGGAGTCTACATTACATAAATGCTTACATGATCCAATGTTAATTAATTTTAAATTCTATTTTACAGCACCATTACCATAATCAATTGCTCATTTTATAAATTCATCACAGAAACCTGAGTTTCCCGATTCTTGTTGAATAACTTATTACAAACTAATTTTTTATTCACAAATCCTGTTCAATCCATTCTTTTGCATTTGAAACATTACCAGTGAATCGAATACCTTTTGTAAAATTAAGTTCAGGATAGGTGGCTTTTAAATCATTTACACACTTGTCAACCCCAGATCCACCGGAAGTGCAAAATATTTTAATTTTTTTACCAGTTAAATCAACACTTTCGATGAATGTGTTAATTATTGTAGGTGCAGTATACCACCATACCGGAAAACCAATTACAACAGTCTCATATTCACCTACATCACATGATTCAGAAATTGGAGGTCTGAATGATTTATCATTCATTTCAATAGTTGATCTTGACTGTTTGTTGGTCCAGTCAAGGTCTTCAGGAGTATAGATTTCTTCTGGAACAATTTCAAATATATCATAATCATTATCATTGGCTATTTTTTCAGCAAGATTTTTGGTAACACCACTGGCTGAGAAATATGCAATTAAAACATTAGTCATTTTATCACCTTTAATAATATGATATATATTCCAATTATATAATTGTTTACATTTACAACAATATTATAAAAAGCAGTTTAAAATTTAGTTAATCTAATTCCATATGTATTATCAAACATCCAATCAAATACCAGTTGCAAAAATCATAATAATCCCTTGAATTAATTTAAATAAATATTAATTCCTAATCGCAATGAATGCGGAAAAGTTAATAAAATATGGTGAAAATAAGAAAAAATTAAACCCAAAATTATTCAGCAAAAAATCAAAAATCAATTTTGGCGAACCCTCCAGATTAAAAAAAAGTTTTTAGAGCAATCTTTCAGCTTAGGCTATGAATCTTTCAGCTTGTTTGATTCTACCATGTGCAATTTCTTTTGAAATTGCATCAATAGCATCATAATCAGCATTATCCCTTAAGGATTGCGTACCTGAAAGATATTTGGCAATATTACTGTCAAAATCTCCCTTTTTAACATAATCCCTACCAAAAATACCAATTAAGGATTTATGTGAACTTACATCATAACCATCTCTAACAAGTAATGCTTTTGCTGATAGAAACATTGCATAATATGATCTTCCAACAGAATCCCCATATTGCCCTATTTCGTATAATGCTCTACTGGAGGTTAATTTACTTTTTGCTTTTTTGATGAATGCTTCACATTCATCCAATTTCAACACCATCCTTTAAAACATTAGTTAAGAAATTGAAATTTTTAGTTTCCTCAAATTGTTTTTCAGACAATATATGTGGAGAGATAAGTTCTTGTGTGTCTAGGACAACTTTGAAGACTTCATCAGTTATTAATGAATCAATTTGCTCCCATTCATTAGATATAATCAGAATATCAATATCAGAGTCTTCAATATCGTCTTCGCGAGCAACAGAACCAAATAAAATAATTTTAATGATTTTATCTGATTTAATTGCATTTGCGAACTCACGAGCAATCTCAATCCTATCATGCATTACAATCACCGAATAAATATATTATGATAATTGATATTATTTATCTCATATATTATAAATACTTGCAAACTGTGACTTTATAAAAAAGCATAAAAATAACTAATGAGGAATATAAGTTATGAAAACAATCAATCAGACCACCAGAATGATATTTATAACCCTAACTATTTTTAATAAAAAACAGTTGAGAAACCAAAAGATATGCAAAGATTTTAATTTTATGGTTGTGTCCCATCCTCAAATAAGAATAAAAAAAGTTTAAGCTCTAAATTTTAAAGAAATTAATCATTAAATTTCTCTTCAAGAATGGTTGGAAATTTATCACTAAAATAACCATTAGAATTCCAATTTGTCAAATCTGATATTCCATGAATTGGACATTTGAAAAAAATTTAATTAATAGTTCAATCTAAATTTTAATTATTTAAAGTATAATAAGTATTGGTAAATGGTAAAATTTTACCTTACTTATAAATTGATGAAGGTAATATAAATGTCGAAACCCGTTGTTGCAATAACAAGACCTGAAGATAGAGCAAAAAAGGCTTGTGATATTGTAGAAAAATTAGGTGGAGAACCTTTTTTAGCACCAACACTTGATTTGGAACCTGTAAACAGCAAATCTTTAAAAGATTTAATTAAAAGAAAGGATGAACTTGACTGGATTATTTTTACATCCCCTACAACCATCGTTTCACTGAATAAATTTTACCCTGATTTTTTAGGAAGTTTAAATTGTAAATTAGCTGTTATTGGAAATAAAACTGGAAAACTTGCTGAAGAAAACGGACTTAAAGTTGATTTAATTCCTGAAGATTTTACAGCAGAAGGTTTGATTGAAGAGTTTAAAGAAAGGAAAATAACAAACCAAATTATTGGAATTCCTAGAACTTTATCTGCAAGACCAGTCTTACCAGAAGAGTTAGAAAAAATGGGAAATACTGTGATTCTAGCAGAAGCATATAAATCTTTATTTCCAATGGATAAAAAAGCGGTAAAAGAATTAATTTCTAAAATTGAAAACAAAGAAATTGATGCAATTACATTTACAAGTCCATTAACTGTTGAAAACTTCTTTAAGATAATAGAGAATAAAGAAAAAATTGCTAAACTGCTATCTGACAACATACTTACCGTTTGTATTGGACCTATTACTGCAAAAGTTTTAAAAAAATATAATATTACTTACATTCACCCTGATACTTACACAGTTCCAGATATGATGGAATTGTTATTTAAAAAATGGAGAGAGCAAAATGAATGATAAAATAAGCATTATTTTACCAATTTTTAATGTTGGTGACCATCTCAGAGGAGGAATTGACTCACTTATTAATCAAACAATAGGAAATGAAAATTTGGAAATAATAATGGTCAATGATTGTTCAACCGATGGATCCGATAAAATCATAGATGAATATGCGGAAAAATACGACTGTTGTATTGCAATCCATCATGAAAAAAACAGTGGTGCGGCATACACACCACGTAACACCGGCATTGATGCTTGTACCGGGGATTATATAATGTTTTTAGATCCGGATGACCGATACACACCAGATGCATGTGAAACATTATACCATGCAGCTAAAAAAAATAATGCAGATGTTGCTTTTGGTCGTTTTAGAAGAATATTTGAATATGGCGGTAAAGTTCAAAAATCGTTCTCGCCCTACATTGACACTCTAGAAAATAGCTATCCAAATGAAACTTTTGATACTGCAAACTTTTTAGATGTTCCAGATTTCATTTGGGATAATTTTGTTGAAAGATTTCTTTATGGCAAAACCTTAGAAGTAACTTATCCAAGGGATGTTCCAATTGACACTATCCATGTTGAGAATATCGAGCAGGAACCAGATTTATTAAAAATGGCTCCTGCTGTCTGGAGTAAAATCTATAAAAGAGAGTTGATTACGGATAATAACTTACGATTCCAGCCATTTGTTTCAGGTGATGATATGGCATTTTCACTCGAAGCACTATTAAAAGCAAAGGGAATTGTGTTTTTAAACAATTTCATGTGTTATAATTACTACATCAGGGATTTGCCTAATGATAAATCCATTACCAATACTGTTAATGTTAGACTTTTATATGAATTAATGGAATCATACATTTACTGCAGACAATGTACTGAAGGATTTTCTAAAGAAGTTCAAACTGTCTCCATAAATCCACATTTACTTCATTGGACTAATTCTTGGAAAAGCTCTCCATTTACCAAAGAAGAAAATAAATTGTTACTTAGTGAAGTAAATAAACTTAAAAGCATTCATAATACAGATTTAAAAACTAAAATTTTATTAAGCTCAATTTCAACCGCAATTGAATCTAAAATTCAAATTCAAAAGGAGTGAAACAATGGCCGATTATAAATATGTGATTGTAGGTGCTGGACTTTCTGGTTTAACAATTGCTGAGAGAATTGCAAATGAATTAAATGAAAAAGTATTGATAATTGAAAAACGTGACCACATCGGAGGTAATGTTTATGATTTCTACAAAGACGGCATACTAATTCAGAAATATGGACCTCACATTTATCATACAAATTATAAAAAAGTTCACGATTACTTATCTAAATTTACTGAATGGACAGATTATGTGCACAAAGTTTTAAGTTATGTTGATGATAAGCTCGTACCAATGCCCATTTGTATAGATACATTAAATAAATTATATGATTTAGATTTAGATGAAAATTCAATGAAAGAATGGATTGAGGAACACAAAGAAGACATTGACGAGATAAAATCCTCTGAAGATGTTGTGCTGAAAAATGCTGGTCGTGATATTTACAATAAATTATTTAAAAATTATACAGAAAAACAATGGGGGACATCAGCAGCTAATTTAAGTCCAGCAGTCATTTCAAGAATTCCATTCAGATTTAATCATGATGACAGATACTTTAGTGACACTTATCAAGGAATGCCTAAAGAAGGATTTACTAAAATGTGTGAAAACATGGCAAAATCAGACAATATTCATATTGGCCTTAATTCCGACTATAAAGATTATATTGGTAAAATTAATTATGAAAAATTAGTCTACACAGGTCCAATCGATTACTTTTACGATTACAAATATGGGGAATTGTTATACAGATGCTTAAATTTTGTATATGAAGTTTTAGATGAAGATTCATATCAGGAAGCAGGTGTTGTAAACTATCCAAATGACCCGTATTTTACAAGGATAACTGAATTTAAAAAATTAACTCAACAAAAAGTTGGTGGAAAAACTGCTATTATGAGAGAATATCCCGGATTCAATGGAGAAAAATGTTATCCCTACCCTACTCAGGAATATCTGGATAAATTCAAATTATACGAATCAGAAATGGAAAAAGAAGAAAATGTAATCTTTGCAGGTAGACTTGCAAAATACAAATATTACAATATGGATTTAGTTGTTAAAGATGCATTAGAAATTTTTGAAAATGAAATTAAATAGGTGTTGACTATGATTACTGTTTGGCCACAATATTTAAATAAAAAATTATCCCTCAATGAAGGCCGTAAGATTTCAAAAGAGGATTGTGTAAAAGATCCGACTATAAATGACATAGAAAGGGCATTGAAGAGACTGGGACTTAATTATGAACTTGAAAAAGATAAATCATACCCTGGAAAATGGTATGAAAAATCCGGAAGAGCACTCGTTGAATGGGATAAAAGCAAATTAGAATTAATAAAAGAAATTAGCTTAAAGATTAAAGAAATTAGAAACTGATTATCATGCAAATACCACAATTAATGCACGAGCAATACAGGCAAGCAAAAGAACTTATCGAAAATGCGGAAGACATTAAAGTTTATTCCCATATCGATTGTGACGGTATCTGTTCAGGTGCAATCTTATCAACCATACTAGATAGGCAAAATAAGGAATATGAAATAGAATTTGTGAATTTAGACGTGTTGGATGACATTGAACTTACCCATGAACTTACAATATTTTCAGATTTGGGTTCAGGGCAAAAAATTGATGCAAAAGCTCAAAAAAATCAGAAAATACTCATTTTAGACCACCACCCTCCTTTAAGGGATTTGGACTATAAAAATAACAAGGATTATACTTATTTAGAAATTAATCCCAACCATCACGGTATCGATGGATCATACTATGTTTGTGGTGGAGGATTATGTTATTTTCTTGCAAAAAGATTCGGATATGATGATTTAAGCTGGATTGGTGTTTTATCTGCAATTGGAGATATGCAAAATACAAAAACAGGTCATTTTGAAGGTTTGAATAAAATCATACAACAGGATGCAATTGATGGAGGATACCTTGAAATAATAAAAAGCGACATCAACATTTACGGAAGGAACACCCGCCCATTATTTGTTGCACTTTCTTATTTTAGTGATGTTAAACTTCCAATCACCAATAATACCAATGAAACCATGGCTATTTTAGAGGAGTTAGGTATTGATGAAAAACATAACAGAAAAACTTTAAATGAGTTAACAATGGAGGAAAAAGGTAAACTTTTCCAACGTCTCATGTCCATGCTTACACAGGCCGTTCCACCGAAATATATTCAATATTTACCTCAATTAATCTTAGGGGACTCATATACTTTCTTAAAAGAGGATGAACATAGCTTTTTAAGAGATGGTTCTGAATTTTCAACAGCAATGAATGCGTGTGGAAGAAATCATGAAGAGCAGATAGCTATGGAAGTTTTGAAAGGGGACAGATTTGTTGCACTTGATGAACTTGAAGTTGTAAGTAAAATTCATAGAACAAACCTTGCTAAAGGGATTAGTAGTGTTGCAGAAAATGATGAAACAAATATCATAGAACTCGAAAATTTACAATACTTTGATGGAACCGGAATTGCTCCTGAAATTGTTGGAACAATAACAGGAATGATTTTAGGATACTGTAATTGGAAAAAACCAATTATTGGTTTTACACAAACAGATAGTGACGGTCTTAAAGTATCTCTTAGATGTTCCAGATTACTTTCATATGATGGAATTCACTTTGGAAATATCATACGAGAAGTTGCAAGTGATGTTGGAGGATCTGGTGGAGGTCACGCAATGGCTTGTGGAGCTTACATCCCAATTGATAAAAAATATGAATTTTTAGAAGAGTTTAATAATAGATTAGATGGAAAATTAACAAAATAAACAGATATTGTTCTTTAATCCACATCTATTTAACTTATATCAATTCATATCAGCCGATTTACTTAAACCATCATCATGAACTAAAATTTATTAATATCAATTGATAATCTTAATTTAAAATGTCATTTATAATTTTTAAATAAAATATGATTTTTATTTTAACATGATTTATTTTAAAAAAATTACAAATCAATTAAATTAAAAACCCAAAAAATAAAATAATATTCAAAATTATGCCTAAAAAATAAGACAAATATACCATACAAATCCACCTAAAAAAAGATAATATAAATAATATAAAATTAAATATATAAAATAATCAAATACAATTGAGGAATGAATTATGATGAAAGCATTTAAAAAAAGAGGTGCATTAACTCATTTTCAGATTTTAAGTGAAATCTCAAAACAGGACCCTCACCTCAAACAAAAAGATTTGGCTAATAAATTAGGAATTACAATACAAGCAGTTTCCGAAAACATAAAAACATTAATTGAACAAGGATACATCAGTTCTAAAGACGGCAGATCACCATATAAAATAACTCAAAAAGGTATTGAAAAAGTTAAAAAAGATGCAATTAGTCTTAGAAAATATTCAGATGCAGTTTTAGAGACTATGAACCATTATAAAACTATTTGGCCAGCTATTGCAAGAGAAGATCTCCAAAAAGATGATATAGTGGGTTTATTTATGGATGATGGAGTATTATATGCCCATAAAAAAGAAGAAAATGCAACAGGCATTGTTATGGATAATACTAAAGAAGGAATGGATGTGGCATTATCAAACCTTACAGGAACTATTGATGTAAGTAATGGTGAGGTAACTATAATTAATGTTCCAACCATAAAAGATGGCGGATCCAAAGCTTCTGATTTAGAATTAATTAAAAAAGTTTATGAGAACGGAACAAACAGTGGTGAGCCAATCGATAAAATTGCATGTGCAGGTACTGTTTCACGCGCCATTATCAATAAATTAGAATTACCACTAGATATTGAATATGCTGCTCCAAATGCAACTGCAAATGCTGCACGTAAAGGTTTGAATGTTCTTGCAATCTGTGTTGGTGATATGAGTAAAGCATTTACTCGTGAGCTCGAATCTGAAAAAATAAAATATAATGTTATTGATGGTAAAAAATAATTAATTTTCTCTTACCATCTTCAATAAACCCGCAGCTAATTGCTGTGCGTTTATTTTTTTATTCATACTGTCTTTAATTGAATTAATATAACTGTCTTCCAATTCTCCACGTTCTATACAGTTTATAACTTTATCCAAAATCAGTTTATTTTTAATAGTTTCAACTTCCTTATAAGAAGGAATCTGTTTTTCTGTAATTTTAGTGTTATTAGCTTTTTTAATAGCTGCAAATCTCCTAGTTTCATCCCTGCATACTAAAGTAAAAGCATAACCAAGTTTACCTGCTCTTGCAGTTCTTCCAATTCTGTGGATATAATTTTCAGGGTTTTGAGGAACATCATAATTAATTATAACATCCAAATTATCAACATCCAGTCCTCGTGCTGCCACGTCAGTTGCAACCAAAATGTCAATATTATCATTTCTAAACTTGTTCATCACTTTATCTCTCATTTTTTGAGTCATGTCCCCATGAAGACCGTCAACAGAGTATCCTCTTTTTTTTAAGTGTTTTGCAACATAATTAACACCTTTTTTAGTGTTACAGAATATTAAAGCAAGTTCAACATCAAATACATCAAGTAACCTTGTCATGTCATCGAATTTATATTTCGCATTACATTTAAAAGAATATTGAGTTATTTTTGGAGAGTTCTTCTTGTTTGCTTTAACCTTAATAAATTTGGGATTTCTTTGGTATTTTCTAGCTATTTTTTTAATTTCATCAGGCATTGTGGCTGAGAACAGTAATGTTTGTCTAGTTTTAGGAGTGTTTTTTAATATAAATTCCATATCATCTCTAAAACCCATATTCAGCATTTCATCAGCTTCATCTAAAACAACACTTTCAATGCCGTTTAAATCAAGATTGCCCCTATTAATATGATCAATTACTCGCCCAGGAGTTCCGACAACAATATGAACCCCTTTTTTAAGGACTCTTGTCTGTCTTCCAATTGGTTGGCCACCATATACAGATAAAATTTTAAGTTTTTTAATGTTTGATGCTACTTTCGAAATTTCATCTGCTACCTGCATACATAGTTCTCTTGTTGGACATAATACAATAGCTTGAGGAGATTTATCATCAATGAAAATCTTTTCAATAATTGGAATTGCAAATGCAACAGTTTTACCGGAACCTGTTTGTGCCTGACCCATTACATCTTTTCCTTTTAAAGTTACAGGAATTGATTGTTCTTGGATGGGAGTTGCTTTTGTAAAACCCATTCCTTTTAGTCCGTTTTTAATATTATCAGAAATATTTAATTCATTAAAATTCATTACATAAATATTTAGCTTAATAACTATTTAATTATTTAGATTAATCTAGATTGAACTGATTTTTGAGGAAAATAAGAAATATAGTCAAATACTTCATCAGGTTTGTTTAAAATATCATGTTTATCTGTTTTTTCATTAAAAATAGACATTAATTGTTTATTATTTGGACTTGGAATTGAGTAACTATTTCCAAATTCTTCAATATATTTATCTTTAAGACCCGGGAAATATTCATCTAATTTTTTATAATAGTACTCCCTGTCCCCCTCTCTTAATGTCATCCCCATTTCAAAACAGATTACTCCTTTAACACCCGCATCAATACAATAATTCAAAATGGATTCAATATTCTCAATATTATCATTAATATAAGGTAAAATTGGAGTTAACCAAACAACTGTTGGAATACCATGTTTCTGAAGTATCTTTAAAACTTCAACCCTTCTTGTTGTATTACATACATGAGGCTCCAATATTCTGCACAAATCATCATCAGAGGTAGTTAAAGTCATTTGAACAACAACTTTTGTTTTTTCATTGATTTTTTTAAGTAAATCCAAATCTCTTAAAATCAAATCGGATTTTGTAATGCATGTAAATCCAAAACCATATCTATAAATTAGATTCAGAGATTTTCTAAGATATTCCAAGTGTTTTTCAAGTGGGATATATGGATCAGTCATTGCTCCAGTTCCAATCATAGATTGCGGTCTTTTAAGAAGTTCATTTTTAAGTAACACTAAAGCATTCTTTTTAACTTCAACATCCTCAAATCTATGATTCATATTATATATGTCACTTCTAGAATCACAGTATATGCAACCATGAGTACAACCGCGATATAGGTTCATTCCGTTTTTTGGTGACAGTATTGTTTTTGAATTAATATAGTGCATGAACTTAATTTTAATTTTGAAAGATAAATAATTATACTTCAAAAAACAAACATTGAAATATGGAACAAAAAAACATTACACAATACTCAATTAATTATGAAACTAAACAGCATCCTTCAGTGAAAGGTCTTCAGATAATTGAAGGAAAAAACAATTTCCCCATTAGTTGGTTAAATAAACAAGGATATTGCGAATACCAACTATATCTGGAACATGTAAAAAATATAAAATCACCAACAACACCTGAAATGACCCATGGAAGTGAAATTCACAAGCAACTTGAGGATATATTCAAACAAGAATCTGCACAAGTCAGCTTTGAAGAAGTGATTGAATCATCTAAAAGTGAAGCCTCAATGTCTAGAGAATGCTTTGTCATATCTCCCAAATATGGAATCAGAGGACATATTGATGAAATATGGATGAAACCAGAGGAAATTGTAATAATTGACGATAAACCTGGAAGAACACCTTATAAATCTACAATGAATCAAGTAAGAGCATATTGCCTTGCATTTAAAGACATGTCTGGAGATGATAGAAAAATTAAAGGAGCGCTTCGTGAAAGAGGTACTGAAAATCTCTTCTGGATTGAACCATTCACAGAAGATGTTGAAAAAGAAATTAAATTCACAATTGATAGAATACATGGATTATTTAATGGATCCAAACCATTCATGCCAACTAAAAATCCTAAAAAATGTCATTCATGCAGATTTAAACATGACTGCGAACATGCACAATAGATTAAAATGAATAAAAAATCCATTTCAGTAATTTTACTAATTATTTTTTCAATAACAATAATATTCACTACTGCAAATATATTAATTAATGACAATACTCCACTAGAAAATCAAGCGGGAACCTTAAAAATCAACAATAAAACCATACACTATGAAAAATCCGGAAAATGTTTAGAAGTAATTGATGGAAATACAATAAAAGTTTATGGCATCGGTAAAGTTCAGCTTACACAAGTTGGAAGTCCAAGTAGTGAAGCTAAAGACTTTGTTGAAAATAATTGCCTTGGAAAAACAGTATATCTGGATATTGATGATAAAAAAGTAGAAGATGAATATGGTCGTGCATTAGCTATTGTTTATACAGACACTGTTGATGTCAATAAAGAATTAATTAACAATAACTTATCTGAAATATCTTACTTTACACCAAGTGAATTTAAAAAAGGAGATATTTAATATTCAGAACTAATCAAGTAAATTTTACTTTTCTATTTAATATTTTATTCAAGCATCAGCAGCAATATGACATTTATTTGAAATTAAACTACCAACATATGATTTATTTAAGTTCTTTAATTCTGAAAAATAAGAATGAGCTTAATTAAGCTCATCAATAACAACAGTTTTTGTAATGCTATTAAATAACCTGTCCTTTTTTAATACTTTACCAATACCCCAGTCAAAAATTATTGGAATCCAATAAATTTTAGTTAAATTGCGTACAATAGCTTGAGACCAAGAAATATGTGCACCATTTTGGGATCTTACTTGCAAGTACAATAAAGATTTTCCAACAGAAGCCCCGACAATTTTTTCACATAAAACAAAGTAAATCATTATTAAAATTGGAACTAAATATATAAAATAATGATATATAGGATTATTAGTGCCAATTACTAATGATAACAAATAAGATACAATCCACATGAAAGCTGAAACTACAAAGAAATCAACAAAATATGCAATAATTCTTCTTGAAAATATACTTACCATTTTATCACCTTAACAAACTCTAGGAACCGGATCCGCAATAGGTGCTTCAAGTATCCTTTCACCACCAATAGGAGTGTTAACTACAACATAGTCTCCTTCAACTACTTCACCAATTATAGCTGCATTCTCACCGTATTTTTCATTTTTAATAGCTTCAAGGATTGCTTCTGCCTTATCGGCTTTAACACCCATGACAACTTTTCCTTCATTTGCTACTTCAAACGGATCAATACCTAACATTTCAGATACAGCATGAACTTCTTCTTTGATTGGAATCGCTTCTTGTTCAAGAACAACCCCTACACCAGATTTTGATGCCATTTCATTAATAGCATTTGCAAATCCTCCACGTGTTGGATCTTTCATAGCAGTAACTCCTCCAATCTCCAAAGCTTTTTTAATAATATTCCACATTGGAGCAACATCAGATTTTAAATCAGTTTCAAATCCGAAACCTTCTCTAAAAGACATTAAACTCATTCCATGATCACCCAGACTACCGGTGACAATTATCTTGTCTCCGACTTCCAAAGTTGAATCACGAACAACTTCACCTTTTTTAGCTATTCCAAGACCGGTTGTAACCATTACAATACCCTCAAGTTTGTCCTGAGGCATTACTTTTGTATCTCCAGTAATCACAGCAACATCCACTTCCTCACAAGCTTCATTTAATGATTTGATAATCCTATCCAAATCTTCAATTGGAAATCCCTCTTGCATAATTATTGCATTTGAAATCGCTAATGGACGAGCACCCATTACTGAAACATCATTTATTGTTCCAGCAGCTGAAATCCTACCAATATCTCCTCCTGGGAAGAATAATGGATCAATAGTGTGACCGTCAGTTGTTAAAACAAGTTCATAATCCTCTCCAATAGGTATTGATGCACCATCATCCAATGCATCTAAACTAATACCTCCATTAACACTTTTTTTAGTGATATTATCTAAAATTGTGCTAGCAATTAAATTAGCCATTACTTCTCCGCCAGCACCATGATTCATACTAATCTTATCTTCTGACATTTTATCTCCTAATCAATAATAATTAACGAAATATTATTTGTAAAAACAAGTATATTAATATAATTATAAAAAATTTAAATAAACACAGCCTGTAAAATTTCATAAGCTTTTTCGATTTATAGTGAAAATCCTATTTCAAGAAATCCGTTCAAATTTTTATTTAATCTGAAATTAAAAGGTTAAAAACAATAAGCTAATTAAAAAAGAAATAAAAAATGCCTATTTAAAAACTCAAAAAAGTTAAGTTAATTTAAAAAAATAAGAATTGAAGATAAAAATCTTCAATTAGTTAAATCGTTTTTTCCACCAATTCCTACAAGTGAAGCTATAACTGCAATAAAACATAATAATGTGGATATTATACATGCTGTTTGAGAACTTTTTGTTAATAAACTAAAGTATTCTGGAATTATTGGTACATTACCCATTATTACTGAAAATATTATAGTCAACATTGCAAGACTCATAGTTTGACCTATTACTCTCATTACAGTAATAGATACTGATGCGCTTGGTGTTTCCTCCTGCGGAACTGAACTCATTATCATGTTTGTATTTGGTGATGAAAATATTCCATAACCCAAACCTTGTAATGCCATAGCAATAATTATTACCCATAATGGTGTTGAATAATCTAAAAATATTAATATAAATACTGCAATAGTTACAAAGCCCATTCCAATTGCTGCTAATTTTTGTGAATCAATCTTATCTGAAAATTTTCCTGAAAATGGCGATATTATTGCCATTATAACCGGCGTAACTACCAGTAATATGCCTGTTGTTTGTGAATTTAAACTTAAAATATACTGGAAATGGTAATTAAGTATATATGTTACTACAAATGTTGCAATATAACTTATTAATGATGCAATATTTGAAGATGAAAATCTTTTATTTTTAAATAATTTAAGGTCGAATATTGGATTTTTAATTTTTAAATCAATTACTGCAAATCCAATTAATAAAACTATACCAATTACTGTGAATATCACACCTTTTGTTTGATTTAATATTGTAAATCCATAAATAAAGAAGAATATTCCAATCATATATAATATAGATCCAAATTTATCATAACTCTCATCTTCATACATATTCCATTCATCTTTGACTTTATATAATGATAAGAATAATGCAAGTAATGTAAATGGTATTGTAAAGTAAAATATAGTTCTCCAACCAAAATTATAAGTTAATATTCCACTAATAAATGGTGCAATCGCAAGTCCAATGTATACGCCAGATATTATTATTCCTAATGCTTTTCCCCTATTTTTTTCTTCTACAGCTAATACAACAATACTTGTTTGTGTATTATAAATCATTGCTGTACCAATTGCTTGTATTGCTCTAAAAATTAATAAAGTTATATAAGAATTTGCAAATGTAGTAATTATTGTTCCAATTAAAAACAAAATTAATCCAAGGTTTAATGTTTTTTTTATTCCATTTTTTCCAGAGAATTTTCCAAGAGGTACGGCAGTTATTGCAACAGTAAATAAAAATATATTCACAACCCAATTTTGCATAATATTATTTAAATTAAATTCATTTGCTAGTTGGGGAAGTGCAACTGCAGGTGCTGCTGAGATGAATGCTGCAATAAATGAAGCTATAAAAGATATTATTATAATATAATCTGATTTTTTTAGTTTCATTTTATTCATCCTTCTATTCAATTAATAAATAAATCATTAAATTAATCTTATAGATTATATATCTATATATTAAATATATATGGTTTTTATTAATTTAAGGAACTGTCAGAAAGATTAGCATTTTTGATTTTGAGATTTTATTAAATTTTATCAAAAAAAATAACTCTATTAAGTTTATTATTAGAATTATATTAATTATTTACTCATAAAATAATATTCACATCACTTGTTAATGTAATCTGCTATTTTAATAATTAAAATTCAATTAAACAAAATTAGAATTGGTTTTATCGAAATAAAACTTCAATTATAAAAAAATAAAAATCAAAAAAGCCTATAAAATTAATTACAGACTCAAAAAAAGAGAAATTTAAAGAAAAATCTTTAAATTAAAATTCCGTTAATAACACCATCCTGACCAGGTCTTGATGTTACTTTAGCCTTACCTTCAGCAGTTTCTACAATTGCACCTTTGGTAATGATGTTTCTTCTTACATAGTTAGGGTTTGCAGTGTTTTCTACTACGTTGAGAATATCTAAAACCTTGGTTTTACCATCTGCATCAGTAACATTGATTCTATTACCAGTAGCCAATCTGAGTTTTTCGTTTCCGCCACGAGTTCTAATTTTTCTTAATCTTTTTGCATCTAACCTAGTTTCTGCTGGGTCTCTTCCTAATTCGGATTTTCTTTTTCCACGGTTTGCAACATTTCTTGCACCGGAAGGACTCCTTGTTGATTTTCCTTGAGAAATTGCCATTATTTCACCTAATTAATATAATTATACAAATAATAATCGCTGTCAGTAAGCCTCTTTTCCATTAACTTATCGGCAAGATTTGTGATAAATTAATTTTGAGAGCAAAAAAGAGCCTTAATGAATAATGATATTAAAATATTACTTTATTCTTATATATAAATGTTTTATTTTTAAGGTCAAAAACAGTAATTTTACTTCTTATTTTTTAAAATAAATTCATCGACCAACTTATCAAATTCATCTTCAGTTAATTTTTCATCGGCCGAAGCATCTAAAATCTTTTGAATCTCTTCTTGAGGAATGTCATCCCCCAAAATTGATAACAATAATTCTTTTAAATCACCATCATCAATGTAAGGTTCATTGATTGAACCTATTTGACCATTTTCATCTAAAACATAATAAGGAATTTCTTTATCCATTAATCCCACCTGTCATTCTTCTGGAAATTCATAATATACAATACCATAAGGATCATCATCAAAATACCATTCATTTGGTTCCAATATAAAATCCTCATCAGTGATGAAATCGCTTTCCAACTCATCATCGCCTTCAACTTGAATTACAATATTAACTTCATCACCCAATTGCTCAATATCAATACCTAATTCATCTAAATCAATCACTAACTCGTCTTCATCAACATCTTTAGGAACGACAATTACTATTTCATCTTCCGAGTTAACATTTATTTTTGGATTATCCACGATATCTTCTCCCTTAATATAAATATTATTTATTTAATATTTAAAATTTAATGGACAGTAACATTAATAGTTACTATCCATTTCAAAGTCAATGAATGGAATTTTAAATATGTTTTTACACCTATATGAACAGATATGTAAGTTTCCAATAAACATTGAAAAATACAAACATGTTGAATCACAACTAACTGTTATTTTAACATCTGAATTTTCTAAAGTTTGTTTTGAAACATTCAGTACACGAGATGCATCACTTACATATATTGAATTTGGACAGTTATCTTTGTTAATTCCAAGAAATATCCCATCCGAAATATCAAAGTCCGCATAAAAACCATTTTCACCATCAACTTTTCCAACAAATATATCATTTATCTCATCATAGCTTGAAATCAATCTTTTTTTCATCGTATCAAACCTCACAGATAGTATATTTGTTGAAACATATAAAACACATCTAAGAGCATTTGAAAACTAATATAAACTATTATTAATATCAATTATCGCATTTTAAGTAAGTAAAATTAATATAATTTTAAAAAATTGCATTAGAAAAGTATTATTAATAAGCTAAATCAAAATTTAAAATAGGTGTCAGAATTGGTCAGTGAGACAAAAGAACAATTAGAACTTGAAGCAGAAATCAAAGAGCAAGCTCAAATATTTCTAAAATATCTTAATTCAACTCTTCCAGAGAGTATGGAACTTGAATACGAAGGATTTTACAGAAGAGGATTTTTCGTAAGTAAAAAAAGATATGCTGTAATCGAAGATGGGGAGATTATAGCAAAAGGATTAGAATTAGTTAGAAGAGACTGGGCACCTATTGTTAAAAAAACACAAGAAGCAGTTTTAATGGCTATTTTAAAAGAAGGTGATGCTGATAAAGCAATCAATGAAGTTAAAAAAGTCTTAAAAAATATTAAAAAAGGCAATGTGGATAAAAAAGAAATGATAATTCACACACAAATCACTAAACCTCTTGACCAATACAAACAAGTTGGACCTCATGTAATAGCTGCAAGAAAAATTGAAGAACATGGGATTAAAGTCTCCCGTGGAACTATTATACAGTATATAATTGTTAAAGGAAAAGGTTCTATCAGTCAGCGTGCAGTACCTTACGAATACAGTGAGGGTTATACATATGATAAAAATTATTATATCAACAATCAGCTAATTCCAGCTATTGAGAGAATCATGTATTCATTCGGATATACAAAAAGAGACTTAGAAGACATGGCAAAAGGGGAAGTCCAGCAAAGTTTAGATGCATTCTTCTAAAAAAATTTAAATATTTTCAAAACTATAATAAGTCTTATATGATTAACAATGACAACGATCGTGTAGTTTTTTTTGATATAGATGGTACATTACTTGATACATCAAATTTTGCTGAAACCGCTAGAAAAGCAGCCATTGGATTAATGGTAGATAATGGCTTGCCTTTAGATAAAGATGAAGCATACGGTGTTTTAAAAACAATTATCCGTGAAAAAGGATCTAATTACAATAAACATTTTAACATATTAACACAAGTTGTCTTAGGCCATGAGGATCCAATGCTTGTAGCACTTGGAATGGTTACCTACCACAATGTTAAAATGGCACTTTTAAGACCTTTTGCAGAAACAATCGACACCTTAATTTATCTTAAAAGTAGAGGATACCGTCTAGCTGTTATTTCAAACGGCATTACCATTAAACAATGGGAAAAACTTGTTAGGCTTAATGTCTATTCATTTTTCGATGCAGTAATTACCTCTGAAGAAGTGGGTAAAGAAAAGCCCGACAACTTAATTTATGATGTTGCACTTAGAAAAATGAGAGGAAATCCTGAAAAATCTGTTATGATAGGTAATAAATTAAAAGAAGATGGATTAGGTGCAGTTAATGCAGGAATGAGTGCAATTCTTGTAAATTCTGATGTAACCGAAGAAGACAGAGAATTTATCAAGAAAAATAAATTAGACATTAAAATTATTGAAAATATTGGTGATGTGGATACAATATTATAATCATCAATCAATTTAACTCTTTTTTAGAAATCAAGCTCTAAAGTCACAGGACAATGGTCTGAACCAAAAACCTCATTTAAAATTTTAGCCGATTTTACATTGCCTTTTATTTCTTCATTTACATAAAAATAATCAAGTCTCCAACCAGCATTTCTCTCACGAGCACGAGTTCTATAACTCCACCAGGTAAAGTTATTTTCCCCTTCATCAAACATCCTGAATGTATCAACAAAACCTGCGTTTTCAAGTTCATCCAACCATGAACGTTCTTCAGGCAAATATCCTGATTTTCCTTCGCAATTTTTAGGGTTATAAACATCTATTGGATTGTGAGCAATGTTATAATCTCCAGTAACAACAACATTTTTACCTTTATTTTTCAGATCAACAATCTGTTTTAATAATGCATTACAGAACTCAACTTTAAAATCCAGTCTTTTAGCTCCCGTGCCGCTGTTTGGGAAATAAATATTATATAAAATAAAGTTAGGATACTCGATTCTTAAAACCCTTCCTTCACCGTCAAGTTCTTCAATACCTAAACCTTTAACAACATCAACAGGTTCAATCTTAGAATAAGTTCCAACACCACTGTACCCTTTCTTTTCGGCTTCATTAAATGATTTATGAAATCCTTCAACATCTGCTAATTTTTCTGGAATTTGTTCTTTTGTAGACCTTACTTCTTGAAAATTAATAATATCTGCATCAGTATTATCAAACCATTCCCAAAATTCTTCTTTTTTTGAGAGTGCCCTAATTCCATTAACATTCCAAGAAACTAGCTTTATAGACATTATAATTCGACTCCCCTATCAATAGGTAATTCACGAAGCCATTTAATATCACTCTTATAAAGCATACGAATGTCTTCCACATCATATCTAATCATTGCAAGCCTTTCAATACCTAAACCGAAAGCTAAAGCTGGTTGATTGATTCCTAAAGGTTTTAGCACTTCTGGCCTAAACATCCCCGCCCCTCCAAGTTCAATCCAACTTTCTTTTTCTTCCAAATAAATTTCGGTTTCAGTAGATAAATAAGTGTAAGGGAAATAAGCCGGTCTGAATCTTACTTCAAAACCTAATTTCTTATAAAATTCTTTTAAAGTTCCAAGAAGATTTTGGAAGCTAATTCCTTCATCACATACAAGTCCTTCAACTTGGTGAAACTCAGGTAAGTGTTTATAATCAAAAGTTTCCCTTCTAAACACTCTCCCCAC
Organism: Methanobrevibacter gottschalkii DSM 11977; assembly: GCF_003814835.1. Lineage (NCBI taxonomy): Archaea > Methanobacteriati > Methanobacteriota > Methanobacteria > Methanobacteriales > Methanobacteriaceae > Methanobrevibacter > Methanobrevibacter gottschalkii. The sequence goes on along the minus strand of NZ_RKRG01000002.1, from coordinate 279,814 downwards.
AGAAAACATTTTGATTGGAGGCTCATGTTCAAATAAATGTTTTGTAGAAATTCCTGTTGTATGAGTTCTTAAAACACTTTGACGTGCAATATCTTCACTCCAATCATACTGCCAGCCAACAGAACCTGTGCCGGCACCAGTTTCATGAGTTTCAGCAGTGCGTTTTACCAAATCCATATCTGGCAAATCACAAGTTAAAGGGTTTTTTAAGTAAAATGTATCCTGCATTTCACGAGCCGCATGATCTTGTGGTTGGAAAAGAGAATCAAAGTTCCAAAAAGCTGATTCTACATATTGTCCATTATCTTCAGAAAATCCCATGTTTAAGAAGATTTCTCTGATTTCATCAATAATAACCCTTAAAGGATGTTTTTTACCAGCAAAAACAATAGGTGCTTCAGCATTAATATCATAAGGACGATACTGTAAGTTTTTCCATTCCCCATCTTTTAATTGTTGGTGTGTTAATTGGGTAGCTTGTTTTTGAATAGTGAATCCCTGTTTGAGTATTGCTTCACCTTTATCTAAAAGTTTAAAAGAATGTGAGGTATTTTTTTTAATGTTTAAGATATTTTTTCTTTCATTTAATTTATTAAATCCGTCAATTAAATCGCCGGACAAATTTTCTTTTATAATGTTTTTAGTCTCAGATAAAATATTCAGTAATTCTTCATCATCACCTAGTTTATCTTTAAATGCAATACCATCATCAGTTAATTTAACAACACCTTTATCAATTTGAGCCCAGTTTTTACGGCGTAACCAACCAATAGCAATATTAGATTCTTTTTTATCAAGGCCAGAAATATCAGTCAAATCTTTCATATGTATTTCTTTTTTTTCAATTAAAACATCAAGAATTTTACGTTCTGGAAGTTTATCCTGAACAAATTCCAAACCCACATCAGATAAAGAAATTACCTCTTCAACTTCTTTATCTACTTCAATAATATCTTTTGAAGCAAGAGATCCGGCTGCACTCATAACTGCTTTAATATCCATGCCAGTTTTTTCAGCTATTTTTTCGGGATTTGCATTTGCACTTGCTTCCAATTCTTTTAAAAGTTTTTTTTCGTAAATATGTAATTCATTAATGGTTTTTTTAATATCCTCACTCATTTAAACACCATAAAATATAAATTAATAATATAATAATATCTGTTTAAAATTATTTATAAAGATATGGTAAAATGTAAAAAACAGATCAATAAAAAAATAAATTAAAAAATTAAAAAAAAGTAAAACTAGAATATAATTCTATTTCCAGTCCAGTCGACATCATTAAATGCATCAATTTTTTCTTTATCTTTAATGTATTGAGTTGCATCCCTGTACAGTTTAACTCTGAAAATATCAGGATATGCAATATATAACATATCACCGTTTTCACAAGTTTCTTTTACATATGTAGTTTCAAATTTAATGATAGAATTATCAGATTTATTAAAATGATGCACTTCATTTGCACATAAAATTTTAAAATGCACAAAATCATCTTTTAACAATTCATTTACTAAATCCTCAATTAAAGGAGGATATGTTGCATGTTTATTATATTCAATTTCCATATTAAATCCCCATTTATATTATGTATTACTATTTTCACCAATAAGTTATTTATATTATTTTAAATTAGGTCTTTAAATAGTTATTGAAAAATGATTAAACTATATCTATTTAAATATTATATAATTGAACATTTAACCCCAAATTATATAAAGGGAATAAATTCCCTAAATCATAAAATTATCTTTCAAATAGCTTACAAAAATAGAGGCTGCAGTTAAATCGGCAGTTGTTCCCGGATTATATTTATTTTTAAATAAGAAATCATCGAATTCTTTAAGCTTATCTTTAAAATCAGATTCATTTTTAAGATTAAGCAAATCCCTAGTCATCATAGAAATCTTTAAAGCTTCATCAGAACCATATTTTCTTGAGATTAAAGTATCAGGAACTTGAGAGAGCAATGTTAAGAATGTTAAAATGCAAGTTTCATTTTTAGATTTCTTTTTAGACAATTCATGATAAGTAGGATAACCAATTTCAAAAACAGCGGGCATATCCGATGTCATTTCACGAGCTAACATGTCCCAGGGAGCTGAGATTTTTAAAACATCATACATTGTCTGTTTATTTTCTTTAAGTCCCTTTTTAGCATTATCACTAGCCACATCATATTCATCTTGGTCACCCATCCCCCCTGCATCTGCAATATTAATTGCATCATAAAGATCACATGCATCATCAACTGAAGTATTTTTCATTAATACTTTTATATTATCACGAATTTCATCAAATGAATTACTAATAGCTGCCGCAACTGCAATTGGAATAATCATCATGACAATACCAAGATTTGTGTTATTTTTAATCCATTTATCAGTTTCAGATACTGCTTGTAAGATGTATTTACCCAACTTAGGATTTTTAACATCAACATCATCACATGCTTCACGAATAGTGTCTCCAATTACAATTCCACTGATTACAAAGTCCTCAAACTCCATATCATCATAATCACGAATTCTGTGAACATTTCCAGGTTTTGGATATCCGCTTACTTCAAGTGCTGATGCAATCTGAGCAATTTTTGCGATTTCAGATGCATTCATTCTATCACATCATTTAAAAGCAAATAAGGTGCGAAGTTAGTGATTATCAAATCTGCACCAGCTCTTTTAATTGAGAGCAACGATTCGGTAATCGCTCTTTCTGTTAAAAATCCTTTCTCAATAGCTGCCATAATCATTGCATATTCTCCGCTTACATTATATGCAACTAAAGGTAACATGAACTCATCACGAACCATCCGAACTACATCCAAGTATGGGAGTGCCGGTTTTACCATTAAAAAGTCACAACCTTCAACTACATCAAGCTCACATTCACGAATTGCTTCAACTGCATTGCCCGGATCCATTTGATAAGATTTCCTATCTCCCAAATGTGGGGATGAGCAAGCTGCAACTCTAAATGGTTCATAAAAAGCTGATGCATATTTTGCAGAATAAGCCATTATCATTACATTATAATATCCATTTTCATCTAAAGTTTCACGAATAGATTTTATTCTCCCATCCATCATGTCAGATGGTGCAACAATATCTGCACCTGCCTCAGCATGAGACAATGCCACTTTTGCAATGTAAGGTAATGATTCATCGTTTAAAATTTCAATTCCATCATCAGTGTCCTCATTTTCTTTAATCAATCCACAATGACCATGAGATGTATATTGGCATAAACACACATCACTAATTATAACAAGATTTGTTTCGTTTTTAAGTCTTCTAATCGCTTTTTGAACAATACCTGTTGCTGAATAATCTGGAGAAGCAATTTCATCTTTAGTTTCTTCTTTCGGTATTCCAAATACAATAATTGATTTTAATCCTTTTGACTCAAGTTCTTTTGCAAATTCAACACCACTATCTAAAGAGTATCTGAATTCACCAGGAAGTGATGAAATTTCTTCTTTTTCCAATCCCTGAAGGTCTTCTTTAAAATAAATTGGATAAATTAAATCTTCTTTTAGAAGTTTAGTTTCACGAACAATATCTCTAATTTTAGCATTTTTTCTAAGTCTTCTCAATCTTGTAGTTGGAAATTCCATAATAATCACGTAAATATTTAAACTATTTTTAATAATAATTAAAATTTGATTTGGATAGTTAATTAAATTTATGGAAAAAATCCAATGCTGACAAGCTAAGATTTTTTTGATTTATTTGAAAGCTGTCTTGGATGTTCAATTTGCATTTTTTTGACAGTATTTCTTTATATCTCTTTTTTCGTTTTAGGATTTTTTCATTACCCAAACAATGACACAACATGAAAAAATACAGAAATGTGGGCAAAAATCAGTTGACAAAAACAGTGAATTAAAGTGTATTTTTAGGATATGCCTCCATATCACAAAAATTCCACCCAAATACAGCCATACAACAATTATCCGAAAAACTAAAAATATTCAGATATCTAAAAACTTTACATAAAATTGTGACTCTAATCATCGATTTTTAAATTTATCAAATAGAACAACTATACAAAACCCAACAATAGCCACTAAAATGAATAATAATATGTTTGACTGAGTCAGCAAGTTTGTATTTTCCGCTTCTTCAGTTATTGTATGATTAGTAATATTGCTTGTATTTTTAACTTGAGTATTATTTGGCATTTCCTCATTTTGAGAATTTATAGGTTCCACATCACCTTTTGAACTTTTAATGCTTTGTGATGAAGTGTGTTTATTTGATAAATCTGAATTGGAGGTATCCGAACTTGAAACCTTATTTGATTTCGAATTACTATGAGAAGAAGCAATTCTGCTATTTGATGAACTTTTTGATGATAATTCTTTACCGGAACTATCATGTGAATCACTTGAAGGGTGGTTACTATGGCCAACATCTTCAGATGTAATCTCATCTACATAGTGACCATGTCCCGGATGAGCATAAGATACCGATAAAACCGTTGAAATCACTATTACTATAATCAAAATCTGTTTTAATTGTTTATTAATAATACCATGTCTCCTTTAATAAAAAAAATTGTATTTTCACAAAATGTGAAAATACTATGCATTTATTTACCTCTATTTTTTCTAATGTAACCATATCCAACAATACCGCCTAAAACAAGAACTGCTAAAATTGCAAAAATGGCATTGTTTGAATTAATTTTTTTATTAGGACTTTTTTTACTTATTTCATAAGTTTTTCCATCACCAGAACTTTCATCTGAACTTTCAGAATTACTATTTGCATTTATAATATTTTTTGAAATTCCGACGGATAAACCTGCATTGGATTTTCCATAAGTTCCAGTTGTAGGACTATTAGAATCAATAGAATTTGAAGATGAACTGCTATTATTTATATGCTTTCCATCCGTTTTCTTTTTGTTTCCAGTTATTTTTGTTTTTTTATTGTCTTTTTTGTTGTTGTTTTCTCCATTATTAATTGGAAGTTTGTCTGGAAGATTCATAATATATGCAATAGAATTTCCTTCTTTAGTATCCGTTGCTCCTCCAATAATTTTGTTCAGCATTTCTTCATTAATTTCTTTTCTTGCTGTTATTGAAATTTGCGGTCTTGAAATTAAATTTGGAGAGGAATAATCTTTTTTATATAGTTTAATATATTCCTCATACATATTGGATCCTTTTTTGAATATTGCTCCTGAACCCCAATTATCAAGATTAATAATAATTAATTCTCCAGTTTTGGTTTTGCTATTCCATTTAATTGCAATACCTACATTTGTTGAGTTTGTTTTATTATTATCATATCTTAAATTATAATATGTCCCCATACCTGGTGATACACCTAAAACTCTTGAAATCACATCATCCTTACAATTCGCATTAGTTGTTAAGTAGATATATGATTCATTTTCATTAGTGGGGAAGTTTTCATATATATAATCAGCAATTAAATAACCTGGTGCACTTCCACCACATACGTGATTGTGGAATAACCATCCAATTAATACATCATATGGAGGGTCATATTTTATAGCATTTTGAAGAATGTAATTTGCATTTCTAGTGGTGTTGCCTATAACAATTAATTCATCTTTAGCAACATCATACTTCAAACTAAATGAAGAATCATTTGTAACATTATTTGGATCTACCCAATAAAAATCAAACACTAAATCTTTCCATATAGGCGTATGAACTGGGAATAATGTTTTTTTGTATAGTGCTGAACCTAATACTTCGTAAATACCATCAAATACCATTGAAGTAGGAGTACCATTAATTCTAACATATCCCGCAGAAGTTAAAACATATAAATTATTTAAATCTTTGCTAATGGTAATTCCTTGTGAACTAAAATATTCAATTGCATTGTTACAAGCATCAATACCTATCTGTTTTAATTTAGCATCGCTTAATTTTATTTCAGCAATATTAACATTAGCTTCACGATTTGCTTTAGTTAAGTTTAATCCAAGAATATAATTCATATCCAAACCATGAGCACTTTTAACCACATTACCCTTACCAATTTCCAATCCCATCAAATATTCAAGATTATCTTTAGTTAATCCTTTAAATTCATAAAGTATTGTGACAAGTGATGTTGGGTTTGTATGTAAGGTACTAATAAGCCAATTTTGGTATTTCAAGTCATTAGTTGCACTTGCATCAGGATTTAAACCAGAAACTTTTTTAAAGCTTTCTTTTATTGCAGTTTCATTATAACTCATTATAATAATAATTCCAGTATTTGAAGTTGTATTCCATCGGATAAATCCAGTCATGGCTTTATTTACCATGGTATCAATACCTATGTACGCCCTTTTTCCTGGAGTAATGTCTAATGACCATGTAAATGCATCATCCTCAGATCCGCCCGGAACTCCAAGTACATAATATGCTGTATGCTCTAAGGGCAATCCAAATTCATCTTTTGGTGGATAATAAGTTAATAATGTTTGAATCATAGCCTGACCACTTATAAGACCAGTGCAAACATGTCCATGATAAGTAGCTTGAGTTAACACATCATTAGGCATTCCGGCTGACCATGCATTAGCTATACTAATGTATGAATAGGCATCTTCATCACCTAATGCTTTTTGTAGTTTTTTCCATTCACCAGCACTTAATGTTGGACCTGCATTTCCATGGAAAATTGGAGTTAAAGATCCATTTTTATAAAATGCCATGGTTAATGAATTGTCTTTTTTAATAAAAAATGCAATATTAGTAGGATCGTTCCTTGTGGAAGATAATGTCAATATATTGCCTTTTCCATAACTTACATAATTATTTGAAGCATCGACTATCCCGCCTAATGCACTTTCAGTAGTTTTATTATCAATCCAAGCCATACCTGCAGTTGTAATTACCAATATGTCATCAGCAGATGAGAAATTAAGCAATTTATCTGCAACATGTGTAACATCATAACCTAATTTATATATCTTTGAATCAGATACAGAAGCATTATCTTTTAAAAATGTATTATCCACTTGAGAATTATCATTTAATTTAAGATTATATACCTCATTATTATCTTCCAAATCAGAAGATACACTTTGATAAGACTTTAAATTATCATCAGCAACATCAATATCAACACTATTCTCATATTGAGTATCTGAAATCAAATCAGCTGACGAATTTTCAGCAGATGCACTATTCATTATAGCCAATACTACAATTAACAATATTAAAATAAAAAGTCCATGCCGTTTCATTTGTTTGTTCCTCCAATAATAAATTATAAAAAATAGACAAGTTAATTAAACAAGTCATGTTTCTTTTTAATAGTAATAATAATATAAAACTATCTTATTACTTTTTTCATAATTTTTTTAAAAAATGTAATACAAAAAACAATATTGTGAAAAATTACAAAAATAATCATATTTTTCTAATGCTATGTTCAACAATTTTATAAAAGTAGTACTATATTAAATCAAACAAAAAGTATTGTTTTTATCTTAAACTGACTAAAATCAGCTATTTTTTAATAAAAATGAAAGTATTACTAATTAAAAATGTAATATATTACTTGCCGCATATTTATTAAATTTCATAAAGGGATGGGTGACACAATCATAAAATTAAAATTTTTACCGGAATCTTAATATTAATTAGATTAAGAAAACTATCCAAACTAAGTTAATCTGATAAAAATGAAAACAGTTACTATCTAAATTAGATGTGTAACTTAATATAGGATAATTTAAAAATAATATGAATAGCTATTAAAAAGAGGCCAAAAATGTCAAATTCAATCGGAGAAAAATTTAAAATAACCAGTTTCGGATCAAGTCATGGCTTTGGTGTTGGAGCAATTGTTGACGGATGTCCTGCAAATCTTAAATTAACAACAGAAGACATACAAAAAGAACTCAATAAACGGAAACCCGGAACAAGCAGTGTGACCACCCCTAGAAAAGAAAATGATGAAGTTCAAATTCTTTCTGGAATATTTGAAGGAAAAACAGATGGCACACCAATTACAGGCATTATCTTTAATAAAAATCAACATTCAAAAGATTATTCAATGTTTAAAAATACTCCACGACCATCACACGGTGATTACAGTTGGATGGTGAAATACGGAAACTATGATTACAATGGAGGAGGTAGAGGTAGTGGAAGAGTTACTATTGGACATGTTATTGGTGGAGCAATAGCTAAAAAACTCTTAAAAACACAAAAAATTGAAATTATATCCCATGTCGTCCAAATTGGAGATATTAAAGCAAAACCTCAAGATTACAGCACAATCAAAAAAAATATTGAAAAAAATCCAATTAGGTGTGGAGATTTAAAAGCTTCCAAAGAAATGGAAGAATTTATTTTATCTAAAAAACAAGAAGGTGATTCTGTTGGAGGGATTGTAGAAACAATAGCAATTGGAGTTCCACAGGGGTTAGGAGAACCTGTCTTTGAAAGATTAGATGGTGATCTTGCAAGAATATTGATGAACATTGGATCAGTGAAAGGAGTTGAAATCGGCCTTGGATTTGATGTAGCAACTCATACTGGATCTGAGATAAATGACGAATATCAAATTACAAATAATAAAATAACAACAAAGACAAACAATTCGGGTGGAATTATTGGGGGAATGAGTAATGGAATGCCAATCACCTCAAGAATTGCAGTTAAACCTACACCCTCCATTTCCAAATGCCAAAATTCAATTAATTTAGAAAAAATGGAAAATGAAAAAATAGAAATTAAAGGACGTCATGACCCATGTATCTGTCCTAGAGTAACAGTAGTGGCCGAATCAAGTACTGCGATTGTTCTTGCAGACCATATGATTCGCTCAGGATTCATCCATCCTACTAATTTGGATAAAAGTATTTAGTTTCTTTTTACTATGGACAACTCATCAAACTCTTTATTTCTAAAAGAAGTTTGATATGAGTTTCTCCTACCACTATTAAATAATGAATGACTAGTGCTATGCATTGAAGATTCAACATCTTTAAGTGAAATTAACCTAAATTTTCTTGGATTATTATAGTTTATATTAAATGATAACCCATCAAATGCAGCTATTGTTTTAACACCCGTTTTTTTGGAAATTTTTTTGGCCTCAACAACAGGATTATTGGATATCATTTTAAGACCCAAATGAGTCATTACAGCAACTTTCGGTTTTACTTCTTCGATTAAATCAATGAAATTACGTGAACACATATGTCCAGGTATTGATTTTTCTCCAGGCCTTAATACACTAGCTATTAAAATGTCTGCACCCTCGTGATCTTTTGCTAATCCATCAAAATAGCCGGTATCGGAAGTATAAGATATTTTAAATCCATTATAATCTATTTGAAATCCGGAACCTACAGGATCACCATGCTGAGTTTTAGTACCTTTTACTTTAATTGAATCAAATTCGTTAGTCTCACCCGGTTCCAATATGACAGTTCTTGATTTTGACTGATGGTATTTTGAAATACATGGACCCCATTTTTTATAACCATCTAAAACACTAACACTTCCAAGAATAGTCCCATTATTTTTAGTCATACCCTTGGTCATTGCTTCAATTAAAATTTCAGCATCATTATAATGATCAGTATGTGCATGGGAAACAAAAATTCCACTTAGATTGCGAGGATCAAACCCAAATTGATATGTTCTGACAAGTGCCCCCGGACCAGGATCTATATGATAATTCTTACCGCCAAGATTATCAATTCTAAAACCGCCAGTCATTCTTCGCTGAGAAATAGAGGAGAATCTTCCCCCACCACTTCCTAAAAATGTAATTTTCATTTGAATCGCCTTATAAAGAACATAAAATTATATCACATTTAAGAGAAGATTTATCTTTTTTTAGACATAACTCTTCATTTTCAATAACAACTTCATCCCCAATTTCCACATTACTGCTTTCACTAAACATTAACACATTCTGACCCGGTGCTGCTAATTGCTTCCAGTTACCATCCATTGCTTGTGTTTTATCATTTAATTGGATGAATAACATGTTTCCATCAACATTTACAACATGACCTACACTACCTTTATTGATAATTTTATTTGCCATTTCAATTTCAATAGACTGTTGGACAATCTGTTCTGTTAATTCTTGTCTGAATTTAGTCAATACTTTAATATCGTGATCAATTGTCAAGTTTAAATGTTTTTGTGCTTCTGTTTTATTGAAATCCGGTTGTTGCATTAAAACATCAATGTTTTTTCCAACAGTGGGAGTTTTAGAAGAAACTTCTTTTAAAATGTCTTCAAATACTTCTCCCATATACCTTAAACTTTTAGAACCTTTTAATTTTTTTGAAATTAAATTGTGAGCAAGTTGTTTTGCGAAATTATTACCAAAAATAACAATTCCGTTTTCACCTGCATTACGTGATTTTGTATCCGAACCCAATAATTCAATGATTTGATAACCATTAGTTGTACCATAAATCCTTCTTCTTTTAGTTTCCAGTGTTCCTTTTGTACTTACTTCACCACGAATACAATTTCCAACTGTTTTTAACTTATTTGCATCATCAGTAATTTTAATTGAAATTCCAAGTTCTGATGCCCTAGCTAAAAATTCTTCATCATTTCCAATAGATCCTTCATACAATTCTTCTTCTAATAAATCTAAATTCTTTTTATCACCAAAATATCCTATTCTTCTTTTATCAGCAGCCATTACACATCCTTTTTTACCTATGTAAGCAATAATTAAGCTCATAATATCTCCTAATTTTGATATTTATTAAAATAATTAACTATTTCAAAATATCAATTGTTTAATAATCATATATATTTATGATAATCTTATATTATAAAGTTTAATAAGTAAAAATGAAACAAAATCAAAGAGTTATTTAAAGATTTTTACACATTGTAAAAATTTGTTAAAGAATTGTTAAGACCATTATATACAAAAATAAATGAAAATTAAGCATATATTTAAATATTAATATGACAAAAACTATAATAAATTTAATATAATTTTTAATTATTTATCATTATAAATTATTATTAAATAAAAATCAATAAGGAGAAAAACTTATGGTAGATCTCAATAAAATGTTTAAACCTGAATCTGTGGCAGTTATTGGAGCTTCAAATACTCCAGGCAAAGTTGGATATATTATTGTTGATAATCTTATTAATGACGGCTTTAAAGGTGAAATATATCCAATCAACCCGAAAGGTGGAGAGATTTTAGGTAAAAAAGCATATGCGAATATAGAAGACGTTCCTGGAAAAGTAGACCTTGCAATAATTACTATCCCATCAGTATTTGTAAATGCAGTAGTTAAAGAATGTGGTGAAGCTGGTGTGGAACATATGGTAGTTATTACTGCTGGTTTTAAAGAAGTAGGCGATGAAGGTGCTAAATTAGAAGCAGAATTAACAGCAATTGGCAAAGAATATGGAATAAACATAATCGGACCAAACAGTTTAGGAATTACTGATTCCCACACTCCAATGAACGGATCATTTTCACAAATGATGCCACCAACTGGAAATATGGCATTCATCTCACAAAGTGGAGCTATGATGGTAGCTATCATTGACTGGAGTGTAACCTCCGGAATTGGATTCAGTAAAGTTATCAGTCTAGGTAACAAAGCTGGAGTAAATGAAATTGAACTATTACAATACTTAGCAGATGATGATGAAACTAAAGTTATCATTTGTTACTTAGAATCTATTTCTGAGAATGAAGACTTCGTTAGAACAATGAGAGAAACTGCACGTAAAAAACCAATTATCATACTTAAATCCGGTTCAAGTTCAGCAGGAGCAGCAGCTGCATCTTCCCACACAGGAGCACTTGCAGGCAGTGACCTTGCATTTGATACTGCATTCCGCCAATCCGGAATTATCCGTGTGGACACTATGGCGGAATTATTCGATTTAGGTTTAGCATTCTCAAAAGCACCACTCCCAAGAGGAGACCATGTAGCTATCATTACAAATGCTGGTGGAGGAGGAGTAGTTACTGTAGATGCAATGGAAAAAGCAGGACTAAAACTCGTTCAGTTTGATGAAGAAACAACTGAAAGATTAAAAAAATGTGTTACAGAAGAAGGTAGTGCTAAAAATCCTATTGATGTATTAGGAGATGCGCCAGTAAGCAGATACAAAGAATCCTTGGAGATTGTATTGAGTCAGGATGAAGTTGACAGTTTGATTGTTATGGTTTGTCCTACAGCATCTGCAGACCCAGATGGAATTGCAAATGCAATCTTAGAAGAAAGAAAAGAATTTGATAAACCAATTATTGTAGTGAACATGGGCGGTCCATCATTCGAAAAAGCAAACGATGCTTTAAGAGAAAATGGTGTTCCAACATATGTATTCCCTGAAACTGCAGTAACAGCACTCAAAGCAATGACAGATTATGCAAAACTCGAAGATAAATCATATGATGATGTTGTTGAAAACATAGATGATGTTGACAAAGATGCTGTAAAAGCCATTTTTGAAAAAGTTAAAGCAGATGGAAGAGACACTTTGCTTGGTAGTGAAGCATATGCAGTTGCTGAAGCATATGGAATTTCAGCAGCACCAATAAAACTATCTACAAATGCTGAAGAAGCGGCTTCCCTTGCAGAAGAAATGGAATTCCCAGTTGTACTTAAAATTGCATCCGATAAAATATTACATAAATCAGATATTGGTGGTGTAAAAGTAGGAATCAGCAGTGCTGAAGAAGCCAAATCAACTTATGATGAGATTATCGCAAATGCAAAAGCAGCACACCCAGACATTATCCCTGACGGCGTAGAAGTACAAAAAATGATGGATTCTGGTGAAGAAGTTATTGTTGGTATGATCCGTGATGAACAATTTGGACCGATGATTGCATTTGGTATGGGTGGAATCTATGTTAACCTTATTGAAGATGTTTCATTCAACCTCGCAAAAGGTATGAGTTCACAAGAAATTGATGAACAAATCAACACCACCAAAGTATCTCAATTGCTTGCAGGATACAGAGGAGAAGCAGCTTGTGATGTTGAAGAAGTTAAGGAAGCAATTAAAAGAGTAGCTAGATTAACTTTAGACTTCCCAGAAATATCCGAGTTAGATATTAACCCGATCTTCGTTTATGAAGAAGGTTCAAGTGCACTTGATATTAAAATTAAATTATAATTTCTCACATGAGAAATTACCTCTTTTTCTTTTTAAAACTTTAATAAATATTAAATTCATAATAACCATTAGGTGATTTTATGGATGGTGAAATTGATTTAGAATTATATACAATTTCAATTATTCGATTAAATTCCATTTTTCAAAAAATTGAAGATAAAAAAATAGTAACTGATATAATTTCTGATATAAATGATTGTTTTAATGATTTAAACCAGATATATGAAGATATATTGAACGAATTATCAAAAGAAGAAATTAATATTAATGAATATGACCCATTTTTTGAAAATGGAATGGTGATGTTTCCAGAATATACCAAAAGTATTGATGAAACTATAGGAAAAATAGATGATGAAAACCTTAAAGTTGCATTGAATAGTTTATCAGACCTTTTTGTGAAATTAATTAAAGTGGGTAATGAATACTTTGAAAAAAGAGGTGCATTCAAATGAAATTTGATTTATCCGAAATCGGAATTAAATCAGGCTTGCAATATGAATGCATTACCACAACTGTTAACAAAGAAGGTGTGAAAAATGCAGGTGCATTTGCATTTGAATATTTGGGTGATGATAAAGTAAAATGCCACATCTTTGAAGGATCAAAAACTTTAAAAAATATCCTAGATACTAATGAATATGTAGTTAACATAACACAAAATCCACTAGTTTTCACATATGCTACATTAGATTGTTTAGGCGATGAATATTATACTGATGATGAATCAATAGCCATCATTAAAAACACTCCAGCTTACATTATTGTTGATGTTGAAAATGTTGAAATTAAAACACCTGAAAATTTTCCAATTAAAGGAGATAGCAATATCTATTTTATATATGGAAAAATCAGAAAATTAGTTGTAAATGATGAAAGAGCAGCAGCATTCAATAGAGGAATGTCTGCATTAATTGAATCATTAGTTAACTTTTCAAGATACAAAATAGTAGATGAAGAAAAAAGAAAAGAATATATGGACAAACTAATTGAAAATCAGAGAGTTATAAATAAAGTTTCAGATGAAAAAACTAAAAAGGCAATTTCCGATTTAAAATCTGAATACGAAAAATACTAATTTTAAAAAAATAAAAGCATAGTTAATTAACTATGCTTCCCAGTATATTTTATCCTGAGGAATGGTATTATTTAAAAGACCAATACTTACTTCCAGTGCTTGGAATTCATCCACATCTGCTTTGAAATCATTATCAATACCAGAAATAAATGGGAAACTAGCTAAAGAATCAGCTTCCAAATTTGCATCAGATACAATATCTTCAGGTAAGAGTTTTACAATTTTATCTGCGTTGCCTGCTTTAACATTATCATTGATGAATTTAGTTGCATTTTCATGGATTTTTACAATAGTTTTTGCCTGATCTTCATGGTTTTTGATAAAATCATCAGAAGCTACAACAACACAACATGGATGGTTTGGCAATATTTCAGATGAATTTTCTAATATGTGAGCATTACTTTGATTTGCAGCAATGGACACATAAGGTTGGAAAGTAACAATACCATCAATTTGACCGGTTTTTAAAGCATCATTCATAGAAGGAACTTTCATTGCAGAAACATTTAAATCATCAACAGTTAAGTCGCTTTGATTTAAGTAGTAAACAAGTAAAGCATGTTGAATAGAAGCTTCACCAGGAGTTGCAATAGTTTTTCCTTTTAAATCAGCAGGAGATTTTATTCCAGAATCATCAGTTACAACAATACCTGAACCTTCAGTTTGAGCAGAAGAAATAACTTTTACAGGGACATTTTTTTCAATTGAAGACAAAACTGGAGTAATTCCAACATAACCAACATCAACTTCCCCACTAGCCATAGCAGTCATCAAATCCCCACCATTGTTGAATTGAACAAGTTCTGTTGTAATGTTATTATCTTTATACATACCTTTAGCATCAGCAACAAATAATGCTGCATCGTGATCAGAAGGTAAGTAACCTATCTTTACAGTGTCATCTCCCCCACCTAAAAAGTCGAAAAGACCAGCACTAGCTGAACCCATAGCTAAACATGCAGCAAGTGCAAACACTAAAACAAATGTAATTTTTTTATTCATTTTTTCACCATCAATCAATTTAAATTCATTATAATATTTAATATTAGGAACATTGTTATAAATATATTGCCTCAATAAATAACAATTGTTATAACAAATTCATTATTAATATAATGCTTATAACATATAAAGATTACGGCAATCCATTAAAAAACAATCAACTGTAAATTCAATTAAAAAGCAATTTCTAAACTATTTGTTTAATTCCTAATATCAATCTAATTCTGCTTAACTATTCTTATCAGATTTTTTCCTGTAAAGAGCTATATTCAAATATTTTTTAAGTCTGCCGTATTCCTCTTTATCAACATTTTTAATTAAATTCTTACTAGTTTGTTTATGAGTAATAGCGGAAAACATATGTGCATTAATGAAACCGTCTCTTTTAATTAGTTTCAATAACTTTTTACCCGGAGTTAGTTCTGGATTTAAAACACGATCATGCATTAATTTTAATGTATTATACTCATTAATATCAAAAACATCACACATACCATACATCTCATTAATTAAATCATATGCCCATTCTTTAAGAGTGACTTCATTGCCATCTTTTAATAGTCTCATAGATTCATCAAATGCTCTTTCAGCTACTCTTTCCTCATTAATATTAGCTTCCCTTTGCCAATCAGGATAATCAGACTCATTTTTAACAAACATATAAATTAAGAACAAATGTAAAAATTTCATATCATGTTTTACAAGCCCACATTTATAAAATGGATTAATATCCAAAGTTCTAATTTCAATATATTCAATTCCAGTTTCGTTAAGAGAATTTAAGACATCAGAAGGATTTTTAGGTTTTAATCTTATTTGTGTGTATAATTCTTTAGCTTCTGATAAATCACCATTATCAATAAAATTAGTTACATCACGAGTAAACTCAGAAATACTATTATAACTTGGATATAACTTTTTTAAATTCTTATATCCGGATGACGCATTTCTAAATGATGGTCCTTTTGTAGAGTAATAACCTCCAAATCCATCTTGCATATCCATTAAATTAATACATTCAGATGAAAATGACTCATGTGCACCAATAGAACAACCAGTTAAATAAATTATCAACCAACAATATCTAAGATAATTTCTAGTTATTTTTAAGTAAATTTCATCCCTAAATTGTCTAAATGACAAATCAGATTTTGTAATTTTACGTAATTTCTCAATGAATCCATCATCAAATGAAAAGTTAAAATGAACACCTGAAATCAATTGTTTTTTAACGCCATACTTTGATGCAAGGTTTTCCCGGTATTTTTGGGATTCTTCACCTTCCTGTGAATATTGTGCAATTGGAATTTGATTTGGAGATGGTAAAATACATGGAAGGGACTGGAACCATAAATACTCACCCTCTGGAAGAGATGAATTAACCACATCAGATAATGCCGAAAAAGTGTCAAAAGCCTCATCAACAGTATCAAAAGCAGGAGTTATTATTTCAACTTGACTTTCTGAAAAATCAGTTGTTACAACAGGATTTTTTAATTTATCCCCAAAAACAGAAGGGTGAGGAGTTAATGCTAATTCCCCATTAGATTTGACTCTTAAACTTTCCCATTCTATACCAAAGGAACCTGCAAGAATTTCTTCACTTGATATTTTACTTAAATTTATTAATTCCATTTTACATCCCTAAATTTAAACAAAACAATCTATTAATTGTTTTGTATTTGTCATATTTATTAAATTACATTAGTTATCCTAAAAAATCCAGTTATTACCCAATTAAATATTAACAGTTGTTATATTTAAATTTTGATAAAAAATTAGTAGTTAAAATTAATTAACTACCGTTCCAAAATATTTTATCTTCAGATAGTGGTTTCTTTAAAACGCCCAATTCAACTTCCAAATTCATAAATTCCATTACATTCTGTTTATAAGTATCATTTAAACCAGAAATGAATGGAAATCCTGCAAGTGCTTGTTTTTCAACATCCACATCACTAACAATATCACTAGGAAGTAATTCTGCAGCTTCATCAGTGTTATTATTTATATAATCAGTTGCATTTTTGTGAATATCTAAAATCTTTTGAGTTTCATTAGGATGTTCATCAAGGAATTTATCAGAAGCCACAACAACACAACATGGATGATTCGGCAGTATTTCAGAGGAATCAACTAAAACTTTTGCACCGTTTTTCTCAGCAATTGATACATATGGCTCAAAAGTAATCATACCATCTATATTATTTGTTTTTAAAGCATCATTCATTGAAGGAACTTTCATTGCAGATACTTTAACATCTTTAATATCAATACCATTTTGTTTTAAGTAATATTGAAGCAACATGTGTTGAATAGATGCTTCACCTGGTGTAGCTATTTTTTTACCCTCCAAATCAAATACAGAATTAATTCCAGAGTTTTTAGCAACAACAATTCCGGAACCCTCAGTTTGAGCTGCTGAAATAACTTTTACAGGAACTCCTTTTTCAATTGAAGATAAAACTGGAGTGATTCCAACATAACCAACATCAACTTCCCCACTAGCCATAGCAGTCATCAAATCCCCGCCATTGTTAAATTGAACAAGTTTAGTGTTAATTCCATTTTTAGCATATTGCCCTTGTGCATCAGCAACAAAAAGAGCCGCATCATGGTCAGATGGCAAGTACCCTATAGTTACATTATCACTACCACCACCCAGTAGGAAATATCCTCCAATAGCAACAATAGCTATGAATGCAACAATAATTGCAATAATCTTTTTATCCATTAAATCACCAATTAATAATATATTAAAAAAATTATTAAATGTTTTGATAAAATGTCTGCTGAAAAAACTTACCAATATATGAAAGCACATGGTGAAAAAGGCATAGAAATAATAGATGAAATAAATGAAAACACCAAAAGAGTATCTGAATTTGCTTTTGAATGAATTAACATCAATGATAATGATAAAATTCTTGATATCGGATGTGGTGGTGGAATTAATATTGATAAATTCCCCAAAATAACAAAAAATAATGTTGACAGAATGGATTATTCAGAAATTGCAGTAACCGAATCAATAAAAAGAAATCAAAAATCAGTTTATAATAAAAGATGCAATATTATTCAAGCAGATGTTACTAATATGTCAATGAACAGCAATACATATGATATAGTTACAGCGTTTGAAACCATATATTTCTAGCCAGATCTTAAAGAAACCTTTAAAAAAGTTTCAAAAATAATAAAACCAAATGGACAATTTATAATTGTCCAAGAAACTGATGGAAATAATCCTGAAGATGCGAATTGGACAAATGTAGAAGAAAAGAATGTTTATACTGCTCCAGAATTAGAAAAATACTTACTTAATACTGGTTTTAAAAGTGCGGAAACATTTAAAAAAGAAAATGATTATATCATTGTAGTAATTGGAAAAAATAATATTAAAAAGTATAGGGAATGGATAAAATGACTGATCAATATATGAAACCGCATGGTGAAGAAGGACTTCAGACAATTAAAAATATGAATGAAAACCACAAAAACATCTCTGAATTTGCATTTAAATGTGCAATTATTGGAGATAATGATAAAATATTAGATGCCGGATGTGGTGGTGGAGTTAACATTGAAAAATTCCTCAAAATAACAAAAAATAATGTTGACGGACTTGATTATTCAGAAATTGCAGTAACCGAATCAATAAAAAGAAATCAGAAAGCTATTGATGATGGAAGATGTAGAATTATTCAAGCAGATGTGAGCAATATGCCATTTAAAGATGAATGCTATGACTTTATAAGTGCATTTGAAACCATATATTTCTGGCCGAATCTTGAAGAAACCTTTAAAGAAGTTTCAAGAATAATAAAACCGAATGGGCAATTCATGATAGCTCAAGAAACTGACGGCAATAATCCGAATGATGAAACTTGGGTAAATACTGTTGAAGGAATGAGAATTTATACTGCTCCAGAATTAGAAAAGTACTTACTTAATGCTGGATTTAGAAGTGTGGAAGTATTTAAAAAAGAAGATGAATACATTTTAGTAGTTATCGGGAAAAAATAATGTATATTCGAAAAGCAACACTTGATGATTTGAGTAAAATCATGAGCATTTATAAAATTGCACAGGATTTCATGATTGAATCGGGAAATCCAAACCAATGGGGACATAATAATCCTTCAGAAGAAAAAGTAAAAGAGGATATAGATAAAAAAAATAGCTATCTAGTCTGTAATGGAGAAGACATTCATGGTGTTTTTGTAATTTTTAAAGGTATTGAACCAACTTATAAACATATTGAGAATGGTAGATGGCTTAATGAAGATGAATATATCACAATACACAGAATTGCAAGTGATGGAACACAAAAAGGTATTTTTAAGTTTTTAATAGATTATTGTAAAAGTAAATCCGAAAATATTAGAATAGATACGCATCACGACAATAAAATAATGCAAAAGTTAATAGAGAGAAATGGATTTCAAAAATGTGGAAGAATTTATGTAACAGATGGATCTCCAAGAATTGCATATCAGTGGATGAATCCATTACATTAACTCTTTTTTATGAAAAAATTTAACATTTAGTCCATATTTAGAATTAATATTCCCATTTAATCTATTATAAACAATATTTTTCTACAGCCATCACATTTTATGAAATTCTGATTTTCTTGTACAGAATTTAACATTAAAATATAAAAAAGTTTAGAAAAACAAAAAAAATAGTTGTTATTAAAAAAATATTAAAAAAGAAGCTATAATAACTCTTTTCTTAAATCTATTGTATCTTTCAAATCCGGCCCAGTTGAAATGATAGTTACTGGTACACCAGTTGCAGACTGGATATCATCAATGAAAGCTTTAGTTTCTGCAGATAACTCATCATAATCTTGAGTTCTTGCACAATCGGGATATAATTTATCAACACAAGTCAGAGCAATTTGAGTTGCACCATTAATCCTGCAAGATTCTTTTGCAAGATCCATATCAAAATATCCAATCCTTCTACGACGTCCAGTTACAACACCGTATTCCTCCCATCCATGACTTTCAGCTTCCTTTTGTGTCATTTCAGTTGGGAATGGTCCTTCACCGACACGAGAAATATAAGATTTGAATACATTAATGACTTCATCTACTTTAGTTGGTCCAACACCTACATCTGCAGCGAATGTAGATGCAGTAGTGTCTTTACTGGTCACATATGGATAACTTCCATAATAAAGAGATAATGCAAAACCTTGAGATCCTTCAATAAATACATCTTTACCTTCATCAATAGCTTCATTACATTCTAATGAAACATCAGTGATGTAATCTTCAAGTTCTGGAATATCACGAGCCAATTCAATAGTTCTTAATACTCTGTCGGAATTTGCTGGTCCACAACCAGATCCAGTACTCCCTATTTTTTTAGCTAAATGTTCTGAACCTTTATCCCTAGTCATGTGCTCTTCATTAATAATAGCACATCTAGAATCAATACACATTCTCTCTTTTACATTATATTTCTTTAAATCTTCAAATTCTTTAAATAAAACATCCGGATTTACTAGAACTCCCGCTCCAATCATGAGTTTAGCACCAGTATGGACGAAACCAGATGGAGTTAATCTTAAACCATATTTTTCTCCGTTAAATTCAACAGAATGCCCTGCATTTGGCCCAACTCCTGCACGAGCAATAATATCTGGTTTATCGTTGTCACAAAGATAAGTAATACATTTTCCTTTACCTTCGTCACCCCATGCTCCACCAACTAAAATATTACAAGTCATATAATAACTCCTTAAAAAATTAATATTTGAAAATTTTCATGAAAATCTTCATAACACTAGTATTATATTTTTTATAATTAAAAAGCTTTTGTAAATAATATATAAATACCATATTAAATAAAAATATACCAAATAAAAATTATAAAATATAGTCTGAATTTCATAAAACAGTAAATGATGAATTTTTTAAGGAATAATAAAATCTGTAAAAATTATAATTTCAATGGGTGGTTTTCACACATCGGATCTCTAACTATATTTCTTTTTTGATGATATCTTAAAAAATAAAGCATCCAATCATTTGAAAGTTCACGAAGCGATGCATCATCTAATCTTTCAAAAGGTGAAAAGAAATCCATTTGGTTTCCACCAACAACAATAGCTATTTCATCAGTTTCAAGCAACATGAAAAAATCATTGCGAATATTGTGAATATTAAAATCCTCAACAACAGAAACTGATTTCTCTTTTTTATAATTAGTGAAAAATGTATTTAAATATTCAAAATCAATGAATTTAATATCTTTAATATTGAATGATACTTCCTCACTTAATAACTGATTTTTAAAATCATATTTTGATAAAAAATCAATATCCCAAATATTATTATAGAATACTGTGAAAAATGAATCATCAGCAAACCTAACAACCAGAGAAAAATCTTCATCGATTTTTGGAGTTCCAAGTTCAACATCTCTAAATTGCAGGTAAATTGAATCCTGTGATATTTCAATTGAAGACCACTTACCTGAATTAATCATAACCTCGCGAATTAATTTTAAAGATCTAGTATTCATTTTAACACCTGATTTTTAATAAAAACTTCATATGCTCCTTCAATTTCATATTCTTTTTCAGAATCATAAGATTTATCCCATTTAAACGGATAAATTTCAATTTGATTATTAATTGTTCCATCCCAAGCAATATTGAAATTTTCTTCTTTTAGATATTTGAAAACTATTTTACCGATTTTTAATGCCATTTCTTCATTATTTTCAAAATCACCGAAAGTTATCTTTAATTTGCATTCACAAATAGATTCTTCAATATCTTCAAAAGTATAAAAACTGAAACCTTCAACTGAGAATTTATTATTATGCAAATGAACATATAATTCAAATGCATCATTTACTCCTTCACTAATATCATAGCCACAATTATGAATAGCTACAATTTTTTCACTAGCTAAATTTGTAAAGGCATTTTCCAATTTTGAGAAATTTTCATTAGAAAAATCATTTGAAGAAACAGAATATTGAGAAATATCAATATCCTCATCAATGAACTGATCTTCCAATATTTCCAATATCTCTTCACTATCAAAAAATCCGGATTTAGTGAGTAACTCTTCCATATATTCTAATTCATCAACTAAATCCTGATTCATAATATCACTGTTCATCTTCACCAAACATTAAAATCCGTGTTACATTTCCTCTTTCAGTAAACCCCGCCATAACACGAGATTCACCTATTTTAGCCAAATAAAAACCATCTTGCGGTTTAAAACCATATCCTTTAAGTTTAGTGTAAGATTCAAAAGCAATTTTTGGAAATATATTGAAATTCTTTTGGAAAGTATAAAAAGTATCTCTGAACTTTTTAACATCATTGTTCTCTTTAACCAGATCAGATTCGATAGCAACAAAAATATCCAGACCATCTTCAGAAACAGCATAATAACCATCAAATCCAAGAATAGTAGTTGCAGTCATTGCAATAGTATGGCAAAAATTGAAATCTGTTTTAATTAATGAGGAATTGAATTCAGGAACATCAAATTTATCTCCAAGTTTTTTAATTTCCACTGCAGATGCAATTAAATTATTGCCGAATATTTCTTCACAATCCCATGCCCAAGACCATTGATTTAAGTCTTGTGAGTAAAAACCCAAAACGTGAATTGGCATCTTAATATCATCAAAAGAAATAACCTCATTTTCAATATCCAAATCACCAATTGTTTCACCAATTAATTCAGCTAAATTTTCTTGTTTATCAAGTGCCAGTGCACCATATTTTGATAAGATTACTTTAAATGAATCCCCATCTTCAATTTCTACCGGTTTTTCTATTTTTTTCAAATTAAACACCTAAAATTCTAATTTAGAAATCCTATCCATTGCTTCTTTAGTATTTTCTAATGTATTAAATGCAGTAAGCCTCAAATAACCTTCACCGCTTGGACCGAATCCAGAACCAGGAGTTCCAATCACATTTGCTTCATTTAATAACAAATCAAAGAAAGTCCATGAATCCATATTATTTGGAGCTTTAACCCAGATATAAGGTGAATTAATTCCACCATAAACTTCCAATCCCAAATTAGATAAGCTTTCACAAATAACCTTTGCATTTTCCATGTAATAATCAATGACTTCTTGAATTTCTTTTTGACCTTCAATGGAATAAGTTGCTTGTGCTGCTTTTTGCACCGGATATGAAACACCATTAAATTTGGTAGTTTGTCTCCTATTCCATAATGGGTTAACTTCTACTTCATTGCCTTCACTATCATATGCAGTCAATTGTTTAGGAACAACTGTAAATGCACAACGAGTTCCAGTAAATCCTGCAGTTTTTGAAAAACTTTTAAATTCAATAGCTACTTCCTCTGCACCTTCAATTTCATAGATAGAATGAGGAACATTTTCTTCATTGATAAATGCTTCATAAGCAGCATCAAATAAAATAATAGCTTTGTTTTCTCTTGCATAATCTACAAACACTTTTAATTGATCTTTAGTTAATGTAGTACCAGTTGGATTATTTGGATAACATAAATAGATAATATCAACAGGTTCTGAAGGCAATTCTGGAACAAATCCGTTTTCAGCATTGCATTTGAGGTAAGTTAAACCTTCATACATACCATCATTCATTTCACCAGTTCTTCCTGCCATAACATTTGTATCAACATAAACAGTGTAGACTGGATCAGTTACTGCAATTTTATTATCAATTCCGAAAATTTCCTGAATATTGCCAGTGTCACATTTAGCACCATCACTAATGAAAATTTCTGATGTATCAAGAGTTATTCCATATTTTTCATAATCTTTCACAATAGCTTCTGCTAAAAATTCATAACCTTGTTCCGGTCCGTATCCCATAAAAGTATCTGCACTTCCCATTTCATCAACAGCATCTTTGAATGCTTTAACAACAGATGGCACTAATGGTTTTGTAACATCCCCAATACCCATTTTAATGACATCAACATCAGGATTATTTTTTACGAATTCCGCTTCCCTTCTAGCTACTTCAACAAAGAGATAACTGCTTTTTAATTTAAGATAATTTTCATTAATTTTAACAACCATGATTATTCCTCATAATAAATGATTAATCTAATCTATATTTTATTTTAGGCATATATAAAGTAATTGTTTAGATAATTTTAACTAAAATTTGCTGTTTTGAAAAAATATAATTAAGATAATTCAATATTTTCAAAAAAACTAAAAATAAAGTTTTTTTAAAAAAATAAAATCAATCAAAACAATAAACATCAATTCATTAAATTAGAATAAGTAATTTTAAAATTAAACAGAAATAATTAGAAAAATTAATTGCAATATAAAAATATTTAAATTAATAAATTATACATATATTATTACATAATAAAAAAATTAGGGTTGGGAAAAATGAATGGAATAACCATATTAATTTGGATAACTATTGTAATAATTGGTGTAATTGCCTGCATATTAGTTAAATTACACTACAAAGGTAATGAACTCGAACAAGATGAAGGATCAATAATTCCAAGCACAGATAAATTAAATGGAATATTATCACAAGGAAAAGAAAAAATTAATTCAAAAAACCTTACTAATAGTTTATCTTCAAAAACAACCCGAACCCAAAATTCTCAAAATACCAAATCACTATACGGAAACAAACAACATACCTCACAAGACTATGATGTTTATATTGTCCCCGAAGTTAATAATAAAAAAACTTATGAATATGAGTCTGAAAACCAAGTTCTCATTGATTATGGAGATAAAGTTAAAAAATTTCAAGAACCAATTAAACAAAGCCAGATGGATATTATGAATCAAAATAAAGATGATAAAACAGAATTAAAAGATTTATTCACAATTGATGAATTAATTAAAGAATCTAAAAGAAAAGATAACGAAAGAGAAAAAGAGCAACCAAAAGTTGAAGATAGTGAATTAACTGAACTTAAAGAAAGTATTGCTAAGAAACAAGAAAATACTATCGAAAAATCTTCTAGTGAAGAAGATATTGGTGAATTTGAAACAATTGAAAGTTTATTAAATGAAGAAGAACTTAATGAGGATGAAACATCTGAAGAAATTGAAACATCAACAACATCACAAAAAACTATTGAAGAAGCAATTTCCTCTGCTTCTCAAGAAAAAAAAGAAGAAATTGAAAACCTTTCTGAAAACGAAAACATAACTGATGTATTATTACATGCAGATGATGATCAAATGGATATTCCTAATGAAGAGATTAAAGAACCAACTCTAAAAACTCCAACAAAAGTCGATGAATCAAACGATTCTGAATTTAATTCCCCTCTTAAAGAAGACAATGAAGAAACTATGGATTTAGATTATAGAAAAGATCTGGATAAATTTACACAAAAAATTAAAGGATCCAAACTCTTCAAAGATGTTAAAGAAAAACTTACTGCTGAACCAGAAGAATACATTGAAGAAGGAATTCCCAAAGATGAAACTTATATTAGAAATGTGAAAGAATATGATGACTTTGAGCCTATTATAAACGAGACACATGCCGATTATGTAGATCCTATTGGAGATATTGAACCTGCATTTGAAGATAATCAGTCATTAAAATTAGAAAATAAACCTAAAGCTTTTGAAGTGATTAAGGATTCTTCAAAACCTGAAGTTACACAACAAAAAATCCCAACTATTAAAAGTAAACCTTCAAGAAACAACATAAAAATAAAATTAAATAATAATGAAGTAGTACTTAAAAAAGGAGACGAAATCATATTCAATCATTTAGGTGAAACTTATTCCAGCCAAGTTTATGCTATTAATGGTGATGATATCTCCGTTAAATACAGACGTCAAAATATCATAATTAAACCAGCTGATGTTAAAAAGATATATTAAATATCTTTTTACAACTTTTTTAATATCTTAATTTCTTCTTTAAATCAATTAAAATAGACTTAAATAATTTATAATTTTATATAATTTTTTCTCATATTTGATAATGAATCATCTATTCATCATAATTTTCAGTTTATATAATTAATAAAAAGGATAATGGAAATTATTCATTCAATTTATAATTTCCATCTTCAACAATATATTTTGGAACACTAATCTTAAAAGAACGGATGATATT
The DNA here is from genome assembly GCF_003814835.1 of Methanobrevibacter gottschalkii DSM 11977. Taxonomy (NCBI): domain Archaea; kingdom Methanobacteriati; phylum Methanobacteriota; class Methanobacteria; order Methanobacteriales; family Methanobacteriaceae; genus Methanobrevibacter; species Methanobrevibacter gottschalkii. The sequence goes on along the minus strand of NZ_RKRG01000002.1, from coordinate 253,504 downwards.
CAGGTAAAAATCATCAAGTTCCCTATCTGCATAAGGATAAGTGAATTCGAAGATATATAAATTATTATCTTCAACATATAAGAATTCATTACGTCTAATCTCTTTTTCACCATCGGAAAAAGAGGAAACAATCAAATAATAAATATCCTCATTTATTGGGATAAAATCAGACAATATTACATTAATTCTGGGATTATCATTAATATTCTTTTCAATATCCTCTTTTATAGAAGGAAGCCCAACTAATGTAGGTGTTGTTGAAAATTTAATAGACATTGGAATTTTAGTATTTACTAAATACAAATCATTGAACTCGTCTTTGGCATTAACTGGTTCAAAATCCTCCGGCATTCGAAGAGTTGAATAACCATTACTAAACATAGTCATTTTATCACTACTTATGTGCATAATAAAATACTAATTTATCATCTTTGATTTCATCTAAACGAGCAAAACCCACTCTCTCAAATTGAACAATATCTCCAACTTCCAAATCACGAAGTGTATCCTCACCAACTCCAGTTTTAGCTGATGCATCATCCATAACTATTTTAACATTTACATTATCTTTAGTTGGAACCCATTGAATAATCTTAGCTTTTACTTTTTTCGCATCTTCAAAAGATGTTGAATGATAAATTATTTTATTCCCATCAATTTCAACATTAACTGCATCCATTAATCTAAAAATACCGTCAGCAATATCTTCTTTTGCTAAATAAGCACTACCGTCAAAGGACAAAATCCTATTCCCCCTGTCTATGTGGTCTGCATGCAACGGTCTTTCGATTGAGACTTCGCCATCATTATAACCATCAATTTTAATCTCAACAGGATCTTCACAGAAGAAATATCTGTTTGCGATGGGTTCTACAAAATTACGATTCAATCCATAAATTTTTTTCCAGCTAATTGCAGAATCGGCCATTTTAACACCAATTTCAGTGATTAAGTTATAAATTGTTCTTGGATCAATTCCCCTTCTTGCAATAGCTCTTAATGTTCCCAGCCTCGGATCATCCCATCCGCTGTATGTGCCATCTTCAATTCCCGCCATCGCCTTTGAAGTACTGAGAGCTATGTCTTCCATTTTAAGTCTTCCATAATGGATAAATTCTGGTAAATCCCATCCCATATGATTATATAAGTATTTTTGTTTTTCACTGTTTGCTAAGTGGTCCTTACCCCTTAGAACATGTGTCATACCCATTAAATGATCATCAACAGAAACAGAGAAATTCATCATTGGATAAATCCTATATTTAGTACCTACACGAGGATGTTCTTCATCAACCAATCTCATTGCGACCCAATCACGAATAGCCGGGTTTTTGTGATTAATATCTGTTTTTATTCTAAGTACTGCTTCTCCAGATTCCATAGTATCAAATTTTTCCCATAATGCAAGATTTTCTTCTACGCTGTTATCTCTACATAGACAAGGTTTACAATTATCCTTAAGTTCTTTGAATGTTTCACCATCACAAGTACACATATAAGCAGCACCTTTTTCGATTAATTGGCGAGCATAATCATAATAAATTTCAAATCTATCAGATTGGTAAACGATTTCATTTGGTTCTATTCCCAACCATGCTAAATCTTCAGGAATCATTTCATAAGCAGGTTCAAATACTCTTTTCGGATCAGTATCTTCAATTCTCAAAATTAATTTGCCATCATGTCTTTTAACATATTCTGCATTAGGAACGGCTGCTCTTGAGTGTCCGATGTGTAAAGGTCCGCTTGGATTTGGAGCAAAACGTAATACTATATTTTCATGAGTTCCCGGAAGTTCTTGAAGTCCCGAATCCTTGGTTTTTGGTTTTTTATCCTGAACTTCAACACCAAACTTTTCCATTTCACTAGCTTGTTCTTCTGGTGATAAAGCATTTACCTTTGCTACAATTTTACCCGCCAGTGAACCAATTTCTTTTGCTTTACTTCTAAGTTCTACTTCATTTGACATGATTGAACCCATTACAGCACCGGGATTTGCACTTCCTTTATGTTTAGCCGCATTTAATAAAGCATGTTTAAAAACAATTTTTTCTAAATCATTCATTTAATCATCACAATTTAATTAATATAAAAATAAGCATTATTATTTATCTATCTGAATATATATAAATATTAGGAAGCTCAATTATAAAAAAATTAAGTTGATATAATGAATACTGACATTAACAAAGCACAAAAATACATCGATGATGAAAATTACAAAGATGCTATTATTCTAGCTCGCAAAAAACATTCAAAAGATGATGTTGAAACTTATTTATCCATTTTAGATTTATTAATTGAAGCGGATTACATAATAGCTATTGAAGAAAAAGGAATGTATTATCAATATTATGATAAAACACATGACAATGGAGATTATGGTGAAAAATACTTTGATGAATATCTCAAAAAACAACCAAAATCCATTAATGCCCTGTGTGACAAAGCGATGTCCAGATTTAATAAAGGACAAATTGACGAATCTTTAAAATATATGGATACGGCATATAAAAATTATAAAAATTATTCTAAAATTGAAAAACCACGTATTTCTAAAAAAGAACTTTTAATTGCAAAAATTGAACTCCTAATGCAAGCAAAAAGATATGATGATGCATTAAAATATCTTAATAATTATGAAAATCAATTTGGCGGCAATCAAAAGTCAGATTTATACAAAGGTCAAATGCTTCAAAAGAACGGTAAAAATAAAGAAGCACTTGTATATTTAAACAAGTCATTGCTTGAAGAAGATACATTAGTTGGATTTAATGCAAAAGGTGATGCATTATTCGACCTTGGAAGATATGAAGATGCATTAAAAGAATACAAAAACTGCCTAAATTATGAAAGTAAAATAGAAGGTGATTTAGAATTAATTACTAATTTTAATTACAAATCTGCATTTTGTTGTGTCAATCTTGGAGATGATGGTGAAGCTATAAAATATTTAAATAAAACTATTAACATGTTAAATGAACATGGAAGACTTCCAAGAAATATTGAAGCAATATATCAGAAATGTTCCTTTGAAAAGGAAAGAATTATGAAAAAAGGAAATGTAACAGATGAAGAATTCAGAAAAAGTAAATTCTTCTCAACTAAAACATCTTTAATCATATTGTTCATTATTTTTATATTTTTTATCATATTAAAATTAAATGGTTATTAAAATGAGGCTTGGAAAAACTAATTTTAAAGTAAATAAAAATGGATTTGGAGCCCTTCCAATCCAAAGAAGAAATGAAAAAGATTCAATTGAAATACTTAAAAAAGCATATGATAATGGAATTAACTTTTATGATTCAGCTCGTTTTTACACAGACAGCGAAGGGAAACTCGGAAAAGCATTTGAAGATATTCGTGAAAACATTTACATCGCAACAAAAACTGGAACAGAAACTCCTGAAGAATTTTGGAATGATTTGGAAACCTCCCTTAAAGAATTAAAAACTGATTATGTTGATTTATACCAGTTTCATAACATTTCATTTTGTCCAAAAGAAGATGATGAATTATATAAAGCAATGCTTGAGGCTAAAGAAGAAGGAACAGTGAAACACATTGGAATTACAACCCATAAAATAACACATGCACATGAAGCACTAGATAGCGGACTTTATGAAACATTACAATACCCATTTTCATACTTAAGTGGTGAAGAAGAGTTAAACCTTGTTGAAAAATGTAGGCAATTAGATGTTGGTTTTATTGCTATGAAAGGAATGGGCGGGGGATTAATTAAAAATTCCCAAGCCAGTTTTGCATATATGAATCAATTTGATAATGTCTTACCAATATGGGGGATTCAAGAATTAGAAGAGCTTGATGAATTTCTATCTTATGATGCCAATACTATTTTAACCGCTGATTTAAAAGAATATATTGAAAAAGATAAGGAAGAACTTGGAGTGAACTTCTGTAGAGGTTGTGGATACTGTATGCCTTGTCCAGAAGAAATTAATATTAGTTTATGTTCAAGGATGTCTTTATGGCTTAGACGTTTTCCGACAGAACCCAGTTTAGATGAAAAAACTCAAAAAATTATGGAAAAAACAAAAGACTGCACTGAATGCTATTCATGTGTTGATAAATGCCCATATGAACTTGACATACCTGAACTTTTAAAATCAAACTATGAAGATTATCAAAATGTTTTAAGTGGGAAAACAAAGGTGTGAATATGAAACAATGTATTGACAACCCAAATGATGTAGATTGGGTGAATTTTTGGGCTGAACGCTTAAAAAATAAAAAAAATAAAGATTGGGATAAAGCAGCGCCTGGTTTTTATAAAAGAACCAGAAAAGATGACTATCAAGATGCATTATTTGAAAAATTAATACTTGATGAAAATGATACTGTTTTAGATGTCGGTTGTGGTGAAGGTTCAGTCACTATCCCAATAGCTGAAAAAGTAAGAAAAGTAATAGGAATTGATTCTTCTCCTAAAATGCTTGAATATCTCAAAAAAAGAGCTATTGAAAATAATATAAATAATATTGAAACAATTCTAAAACCAATTGAAGACATAACTTATGATGAAATTGGAAATGTAGATGTAGTAATTTGCTCAAGATCACTAAACGGTATTGTTCCCATTGATAAAACATTATCTGAACTAAATAAAATTGCAAACAAGTATGTTTTCATAACTATTTTTGGACCTGAAAATAAGAAAATCGAAAAAGATTTTGAAAAAGAAATAGGGATTAAAACTGAAGATTTCCCAGATTACAACTTTTTCTTTAACATATTATTTAATTTAGGAATTTATGCAAATATTGAAAGATTTGACTTAAGCAATTATCGTGAATATGATAGTATCAAAGAAGCAATGGACAATGGTAAATTTAGACTTGATTTATACAATGATAAAGAAAAAGAGCTTCTTGAAAAATATTTAGAAAGAATTCTTACTTACAATAGAAAAAGTAAAAAATATTATAATGTTAAAGACAAAGCTGATTGGATTTTGATTTGGTGGAGAAAATAACCACCAAATTCTTGTTTTTAATTTGATAAAAAGAGACTAAAAACCATAAGAATTGGATAAAATTCCATCCAATAATCATGGTTAATACACGTGGTATATTCTTATTTAGGTATAAAAAATTTAAAATGAAATTAATCTGATTTAATCATGGTTAAAATCATTTTAAATGGGCAATTTTCAGCTTGAAGTGCATGCGGTTCATTTGCTGGCATGATAATTATTTCACCTGCACAAACAGTATTTTTTTTACCAGAAATTGTGATTTCAGCTTCACCATCAATAATTTGAACCATTGCATCAAAAGGAGCTGAGTGTTCAGACAATCCTTGACCTTGATCAAAAGCAAAGAATGTGACTGTACCTAACTCTTTTTTGATTATTTCACGACTGACAACACTATCTTTTTGATAGTCCAATAAAAATTGGATATTTAAAGACTTAGCTTTAATATCCTCATTCACAACTATTCCCCCATAATTTTTTTGATATCTACTAATGCATTACCAGAAGTTGGAGTCAAATTGTAATTTTCAACTAAGACATTTAAAATGTCTTCATTACACCATGCAGGAAGAATAGGTCCAAGCCACATGTCAGTTTTTCCAAGATAGAGTAAAGCCCATAGTACTGCCGCTGCTTTTTGTTCCATCCAACTGAGAACAATAGTTAATGGTAATTCATTTAATTCCATATCAAATAATTCACATAAAGCTAATGCCACATCAACTGCAACAATGGTGTCATTACATTGACCTAAATCTAATAATCTTGGGATTCCTTCAATATCACCTAAATCTAAGTCATTAAATTTGTATTTTCCGCATGCTAATGTTAAGATAACAGTATCTTGCGGTAAGTTTTGTACAAATTCCCTATAGTAGTTGTTGTGTTTTGATGCTTTGTCACATCCACCGACAACGAAGAATCTTCTTATTTTACCTTCTTCAACTAATTTTTTGATTGCATCAGCATGTTCAACAATAGCACCTGCACTCCAACCTGTAGTAAGAGTGGTTAATTCTTCAGGTTCTAATGATCCTAAAGATTTTGCACATTCAATTACTTCAGAGAAATCATAATTTTCAATAGTTTTTACTCCTTCAAGTTTAGCTACATCCATGGTGAACATTCTTTCTTTATATGCATCAAGTGCCGGTAATACACAGTTACTGGTTCCAACAATAGCTGCATTGTATTTTTTGAAGATTGTTCTTTGATCGTGCCATGCTCCACCTAATTGACCTACTAAATTTTCGTATTTGTTAAGTCCAGGGTATCCATGAGCAGGTAACATTTCGGAATGAGTGTAAACTTTAACATCAGTACCTTCAACTTGTTTTAATAATTCTTCCAATGCTTTTAAGTCGTGACCAGTTACAATAATTGCAGGTCCTTCTTGTGCACCTACTTTTACTTCCACAGGTTGTGGTTCACCATATGCTTCGATGTGTGCATCTTTAAGCAATCTCATTACATCCACACTGATTTTACCTGCTTCCAATGCAAGAGCAACTAAATCCTCAGCATCGAAATTAACATTAGTTAAAGTAGTATACAAACCTTTAGTTAAAAATGCATCAATTTCAGGATTGTATTTTCCTAAAACATTTGCATTGTAGTTGTATGCACTAATTCCTTTCATAGTAAAGATTAAATTATCTTGTAATCTTGCTACGGTTGGTTTTTTACCACAAACACCACTTATAGTACAGCCAGTACCATGAGCAGTCTGAGAACATTGATAACAAAACATATCTAAGCCATCTGCCATAATAATTACCTCATAATTATCGTTAGATAAAATTAGAACAAAATACTATATAAACATTTTGTCACTTTATGAGTTGTAATGGTAAGTATTATATTATAAATCCAACAATACAATAAATATGGATGAAAATATAGCTATACTTAAAGGAATTGGTCTTACTATGTATGAAGCTCAAGCATATGTAACACTCGTTTCATTAATCTCATCAAATGCAACAGAAATATCTGAAAAATCAGGGATTCCTCGAAGTAAAATATATGATGTACTCAAAGGACTAATCCAAAAAAATTACATTGATGTTGAAGATGGAAGACCTTTAACTTACAATGTTAAATCCCCAGTTGAAGTATTAAGTCTTGAAAAAAACAGATTGACTACAGAACTGGATGATACAATAACTAGACTAACAAATGTATATGAAAATGGAATGAGTCAGGTTCAAGCCCCTATTTGGAGGATTTATGGTGTTGATAAAATCATAAATCAAGAATTAGAAATCATTACTCGCGCTAAACATTCAATTAACATGAGAATCGGATTTTTATTTGAAGAAGAAGGAGAAGCATTAGTTAAAATACTCAAAAAAAGAAAAAACTTAAATATCAATATACTTGCTTCACCAACTTGCTGTATTAACAATAAAACATTCAACATTATCAAATTTTTTAAAGACAATGACATGCCAGTTCACAAAGCAGACATTCCATTTGTTAAAGTATTAATTTCTGATTCAAAAGAAATGATGCATACATATACTAAATTTAGTGAAGACAAAAGAACTGTTCTTCCAGAAACCGCAATTGGAATTTGGAACAAATATGAAGATATTGCAAGAAATTATGATGAGCGATTCATGAACCAATTACATAAAATACAAAATAAAAAGAAAAAAACTACATGAACTTTTCTTCAAAATTAACTAAAACATTTAGCAAATCATAATTCAAACGGTTAATTGACTTATACGAAATATTTTTTGGAATATCCCAATATGCAGATGCAATGCTTCCAGCAATAGCTGCTTGTGTATCTGCATCACCACCAAGTGAAACTGCATTTCTAATTGTATCTTCAAATGAAACTCCTTCTAAAAAGCAGATTATAGATTCTGGAACACTTCCAGCACATGAAACATCAAAAGAATAATTAGTCCTTATTTCATCTACACTACGAGATAAATCATAACTGTAATGAGATTCAATATGATGTTTTATCTTCTCTTTACCAGCACCAGTTTTTGCAAGATAAATTGCATCTGAAGTTGCAAGTGCCCCTTTTATTCCCTCAGGATGATTATGAGTTACAATAGCTGACAATTTAGCTAATTTTTGAGATTCCTGTAAGGAATTTGCAACCCAGGGACAGGGAGAAACTCTCATTGCAGATCCATTAGCCCAACTCCCGTAAGGTTTCGGATCAATTTCTTTTAACCAATTTCTAAATCTTCCGCCATAACCTGAATCAGGATATTTATTTCCCCAATATTGTAACTGTTTAATCAATATACTTTCAGAGGCTGTATCTTCAATTAACCAGTTTGCAATAGCTAATGTCATTACAGTATCATCAGTGAATGTAGATTTACGTTTGAAAAGTTTAAAATCTTTTGTTTTAATTGGATTAAACTCACGAGTTGATCCAATGATATCTCCACAAATTGCGCCCAAAATTCCTTTCATGAAATTATATTATATAAAAATAAGTAATAAGAATATCTATAAAAAAATAAAAAAGTTATATGCATAAGCATAATACCAATCTATAAAAAAAATCAAACTATTTTTCTAATTAAAACAGAAGTGTTATTTGTATTTCCTGTTGGTAGGATCATTACCTCTTTATGGAATCCTCTTGTATCCTTATCCAAAACTGGGGAGTATAAAATTGCTCTCATTCCAGTATAAGTCCTATATATTACAGGAGTTTTCTCATCAACATATTGCCAGATATTTGAGAATACCCTTTCTTTTGGTTCTGCTAAAGCAGCAACCATTAAAATATCATATTCCAATGATTCAATAGTGGTTTCGTCCCCAACTATAATTTCAATTTCATTTTCAAGACCTAATTTCTTTAAAAGTTTTCTTGAAAGTTCAGCAACATCTTCTTGCTGTTCAATTCCAATACATTTACATCCAAACAATTCATTAAACATCATTAAAGTAATTGGAAGTGGACCGGAGCCTAAAAACACGAATGTTTTATTTTCATTGAATTTAGCTAATTGACTTTCATTATTTAACAATCCAACATAACGGTCATAAAATTCAAATGATTCTAGATTTGTATCAAGATCATCCGATTCTAACATTTCAATTGCCTTTTCGGTTTCGAGTCTTGCACCAACATAAACATAGAATTTTCTAATTAATTTCAACGCCTTATTCATTTTTTCATCATCAAGAATATGCTTTGCAGAATCAAAATCTATTGTTTTATCATGAGCAATAATTTCAACATCATCTAAAATTTCAATAATTTCGTTAATATCCACATCATCTAATGCAGAATCACCATATTTATCTAAATCACCATATGAGGATAACTTATTAGCAATTTCTTCGAGTTTACCCCAATATTTATAACAACTCATTTGTATCACTTAAAACAATTATAAATAAAATTATCATATATCCCATTTATAAAGTTAACCATAGTAATAATTTTAAATTAAGAATTAATATAAATTAAAAATTTTTTAAACACACTTTAATAAAATATATTATAATGAATTGAGTTTGAAAAAAATAATAATTATTTTAAAATAAATAATAATTAAATATTATTAAATTTAAAAAAAGTATTACAAAATACAAAATGAATTTAAACTAATAAAATTCGAAATAAAAAGATGAAATTATCTAATATCTACCAAATACTAATTAAAATAAACTAAATATTAGATTTAACACATAAAATGAATGTTTATTAAAAAATAATAAAAAATAACAGAAAATTAATAAATATACAAAATCAAATAAAGCACAAATAAACTTCGTACAATAAAATAAAAAACAGTTCCTTTGTTATTTAAAAATATAATAAAAATTGAGAAGTTATAATGAAAAATAAGTATGGAGTGATACAATCACTAAAACAAACATTTATATAATTATTACTATTAAAAGTAATTTGGTTGTTGCACAAAACAAACCAATTTACATCATAAGTTGAAAAAATATAAGTAAAATTGACTTCATCATCAAACTTTGCCAAACCAATAGAAGTCAAAACTTTACTTCTATTTTTTTAATATATCTGATTTTATAAAGTTATATCTTAATTACAAAAACAAAATATTTTATTCAATTTAATTTTTATATTAAAAAATTATTATTTTAATCAATTTTTTTAAGAAAAAATAATACTTAGTACAAATTCACAGTGTAATACTTATTACTTTTTACAAAATCATCAATACCAATAACCATATTTGAAGTAAAATAAAAATTATAGATATTTTAATTCAAAAAAGGACAAAAAACACCTATTTAAACAAGACGTATTATAATTTCCACTAATTTTCTAAAATATTATTGAATAGGGTAAAAATATAAAAATATAAAAATAATACTTTTTAATAAAATAATATTACTAATCTTTTTTTTCAAAATAAAAAAACATACATCAGCTTAAACTTAGATAATAGACTTAAAATTTAGTAAAATAAGAATCAAATAAATTTTAAACCTTTTCAATTGAAGAAAAATTTATATAAGTATTACTAGTAACTAATTACGATTATTTTACTAAAATAATCATTATTAAAACAAGTATTAAAGATTAGTGCAATGCACTAATTATTTAATATGATTTTTTAGGAGGTAGCTAATGAAAATATATGATGACAATTTAGATTTATATGGTCCAGATGGGAAAATTATTGAAGAATCAGTACCCCTTGAATCTATTAGTCCCCTTAAAAATTCTGCTATACAACAGATGATATATGATATTAAAAGATCAGCCGCTGTTAATTTAGTAGGAATTGAAAAAGGTTTAAAATCAGGTGCAATGGGTGGAAAATCCACTTATATTCCAGGCCGTGAATTAGATTTACCTATTGTTAAAAATGCAGAATTAATTGCAACAAAAATTAAAAAAATACTACAGGTTAATGAAGATGATGACACCACAGTCAATCTCATTAATGGTGGACAACAGTTATTAGTTCAACTCCCATTTGAAAGATTAAATGTAGCCGCAGATTACAGTGTATCTACTTTACAAACAAGTGCAGCAACCATTCAATCAATCATTGACAGCTTTGAAATTAATATGTTTGATGCATCAACCATTAAAACTGCAGTAATGGGAGCATACCCAAGAACAGTTGACCTTTCAGGGTCAAATATTAGTGCATTACTTGGACCACCCGTTCTTTTAGAAGGATTGGGATATGGTTTAAGAAACATTATGGCAAATCACGTAGTGGCTATTACAAATAAACAAACTTTAAATGCTGCTGCATTATCTTCAATTATGGAGCAAACTGCAATGTTTGAAACAGGTGATGCTACAGGAGCTTTTGAAAGAATGCATTTATTGACTTTAGCTTATCAAGGATTAAATGCAAATAACCTTGTATTTGATATAGTTAAAGAAAATGGTAAAGGAACAGTAGGTACAGTTATCCAAACATTAGTTGGAAGAGCAATTGAAGATAAAATCATTAAAGTAGCTAAAAAAATGCCCTCAGGATATAATATGTATGAACCTATTGATTGGGCATTATGGAATGCATATGCTGCTGCAGGTTTACTTGCAGCAGTAATTATTAATGTAGGGGCTGCAAGAGCCGCACAGGCAGTAGCATCAACAGTATTATACTATAATGACATGTTAGAATATGAAACTGGACTTCCAGGAGTGGATTATGGTAGAACAGAAGGTGTTGGTGTAGGATTCAGTTTCTTCTCACATTCAATTTATGGTGGTGGAGGACCCGGAACTTTCCATGGAAACCATGTGGTAACAAGACATGCAAAAGGAACTGCAATCCCATGTGCATCAGCAGCAATGTGTTTAGATGCAGGTACTCAAATGTTTTCAGTTCAAAGGACATCAGCATTAATCGGAACTGTTTATGGCACCATAGACAATCTTAGAAATCCAATCCCCAATGTAGCAAAAATTGCAGGAGAAATTAAAGATAAACTTTGAAGGTGTTTTTATGGATGAATCAGAACAAATTAATGTTATAGATGTTAAAATTACTCCATACAGATTTTTAAAACCTAAAACAACCGAAAAGATTTTAAATGAGATTTATAAATTAAAAGGTCAACAAAGAGTCTTAATACATGGTCCTTCTATTCCAAAAAAGGTTTTTTACGGACCGGGTAAAGGACATGTTGTAAATCACACTGATAGAAAGGAAATAAATGTTAAAGGATGTGATGTTGAGTTACGAGTGATGGTTGGGGAAATAATTGTTACTGTAGACATGTCAGAATTAAAAGAATTTATGAATAATCTAAAAGACATTTTAGAAACACACATGCCATGCGATTATTATATATTAATCGGAGTATTTACACGGACAAAAACAACGATTTCAGATTATTTAAAATATGGAAACAATTTCGAAAATTCTATTGACAGACGTTACATTGGTTTAGTAGATTCACATTCAAAAACTTCTGAAACAGTCAAAGTTATTAAATAATATTATGTAGGTGAATTATGGAATATAAAGCACAATATTGTCCTGGTGAAACAATAATTGCTGAAAATAGAAGAAAGCATATGAATCCAGAACATGAATTCAAAAAAATTAGATCCGTTTCTGATGAAGGACTTGTAAAAATTTTAGGCCACAGAAACCCTGGTGAAAGTTATAAAACTGTACATCCCCCATTGGCTGAAATGGAAGATGATGGCGATATTATTAAAAGTATCATAGAACCTACTCCTGGAGCTGCTGAAGGAATTAGAGTAAGATACATCCAATTTGCAGATTCAATGTATAATGCTCCAGCACAACCATACGATCGAGCAAGAACATATATGTGGAGATATAGGGGAGTAGACACAGGAACATTATCTGGAAGACAAGTTATTGAAATAAGAGAGCAAGATTTAGAAAAAATATCTAAAGAATTAGTTGAAACAGATATTTTTGACCCTGCAAGATGTGGTATGAGAGGAGCTACTGTGCATGGACACTCTTTAAGACTTGATGAAAACGGTTTAATGTTTGATGGTCTTCAAAGATATATTTTTAATGAAGAAGATGGTCATGTTTACTACATAAAAGACCAGGTCGGACGTCAATTAGATGAAGCTATAGATGTAGGTGTTCCATTAGATGAAGAATATCTAAAAGAAATTACCACAATATATAGAGAAGACAATATTGGTATGAGACAAGATAAAGAAGCGCTTGAAGTTATAGAAAATATACATACTGCACGTACAGAAGGAGGATATGGTATGGGAGTATTTTTTAAAGACTTGAAAAAGAAGTTAGGTGAATGAAATGGGTTTGGAGAATAAAAAATTTTTAAGCGCACTGAATAAAAAATTTAAAGGCGAAGATCAGGAAAATGACCACACCAGTTTCTATTGCTTTGACGGATGGAAACAATCTGCTAGGAAAAGAGAATTTAATGAAGCTGCTGAAAAATTGGCTAAAGAAAGAAACATTCCTTTTTATAATCCTGATATTGGTGTACCTTTAGGTCAAAGACAATTAATGGCATATAAAATTTCAGGAACCGAAGATTATGTCGAAGGTGATGATTTACACTTTTGTAACAACTCTGCAATCCAACAATTAGTTGATGATATTAAAAGAACAATTATTGTTGGAATGGATACTGCACATTCAGTACTTCAAGAAAGATTAGGTGTAGAAGTAACTCCCGAAACAATAAACGAATATATGGAAAACATTAACCATGCACTTCCCGGTGGTGCCGTAGTACAAGAACATATGGTGGAAGTACATCCGGGTCTTGTAGATGATTGTTATGCAAAAATATTTACTGGAAATGATGATTTAGCTGATGAATTAGATAAAAGACTATTAATTGACATTAACAAGGAGTTTCCAGAAGAACAAGCTGAGATGCTTAAAAGCTATGTTGGAAATAAAACTTATCAAGTAAGTAGAGTTCCAACACTTGTAGTAAGAGCTTGTGATGGAGGTACAGTTTCCAGATGGTCAGCAATGCAAATTGGTATGAGTTTTATTAATGCATACAAATTATGTGCAGGAGAAGCAGCAATTGCAGATTTCTCATATGCTGCAAAACATGCAGATGTTATTGGAATGGGTGCATTTTTACCATCAAGACGTGCAAGAGGACCTAACGAACCTGGTGGTGTAGCATTCGGTACATTAGCAGATATGGTTCAAACATCCAGAATATCAGATGACCCCTGTGAAGTTTCCCTAGAAGTTATTGCAGCAGCTGCAGCATTATACGACCAAGTGTGGTTAGGATCATACATGTCAGGTGGTGTAGGATTTACCCAATATGCAAGTGCAGCATATACTGATGATATTTTAGACGATTTCCTTTATTATGGTAAAGATTATGTTGAAAAGAAATATGGAATGTGTCAAGCTGATTTAAGTATGGACACTGTTCGTGACATATCAACTGAAGTCACTCTTTACGGATTAGAACAATATGAAACACCAACCCTCTTAGAAACTCATTTTGGAGGTTCTCAAAGAGCTTCGGTAGTGTCTGCAGCAGCAGGATGTTCAACTGCATTTGCTACTGGAAATTCCAATGCAGGTGTGAATGGTTGGTATTTAAGTATGATTTTACACAAAGAAACACATTCTAGACTTGGATTTTATGGTTATGATTTACAAGACCAAGCGGGTGCATCAAATTCTTTATCAATTAGAAGTGATGAAGGTTTAATCCACGAGTTAAGAGGTCCAAACTACCCGAACTATGCAATGAATGTTGGCCATCAGCCAGAATATGCTGGTATTGCACAGGCTCCTCATGCAGCAAGAAGAGATGCATTCTGTACAAATCCATTAATTAAGATTGCATTTGCAGATCATCATCTTACTTTTGATTTTAGACATCCAAGAAAAGAAATTGCAAAAGGCGCATTAAGAGAATTTATGCCTGCAGGAGAAAGAGAAATAATTATCCCATCAAGATAATTCCATATTTCTCTTTTTTATTTTTTTAACCACAATCCACAAAACCAAAACCATCCAAAAATCAGAATAAATAACTTAAGCATAGTGATAATAATAAAATTTTTAAAAAAGTTAAAGAAAAGTAAATAAATAGATAGCTATTAAAGGGAGAAGCTTTAATAGCTATTGTAGACAGTGAAAGAAACCTATATGAATTTCATATATTTCTCTTTTTTATTTGATTAATTATTTCTACATCGATGGAGAAAAATTATAACTAAAAAATTGGTAATGCTGACAATTAATTAGTTATCGGCTAAATGATGTTATCAATATAGACCTAATTAATTCGAAAAATAATTAAATATTCTCTACTTAACTATTTTTCTAACATTAGTAAAAGATACTAATCTTAGAAAGACAATTAGGAGGAAGTAAATAACTATAAGATAGTTATTTACATTAATGGCCGGAAATAATTATTTTAATTCTAATGGTCCTAATTTGGTTAATGTTTTGTGGAATTCTTCCATTGTTGTTTGGAATTTTTCACCTTCAGATGCTGAAATCCATTCATGACGGAATCTTTCCTTTTCAATACCGAACTCCTCAAGAATATCTTCAACAATCTTAGATCTTCTAGACCATTTGTAGTTACCTGCATCATAGTGGCAGTCACCAATATGACACCCGCCTACAAATACGCCGTCAGCACCTTCCTGAAATGCTTTAAAGACCATTGACGGATTAATCCTTCCAGAACACATTACACGAATAATTCTAATATTCGGAGGATATTGCATACGTGCAGTTCCTGCAGTATCCGCACCACCATAACAACACCAATTACACAATAAACCTACAATTTTTAAATCTTCAGACATAAAATCACCCCTTTATAATTCTGTTTTTTCTGGACTGTATAAAGGAGGTTTGATATCCTCTGAAACTCCAGCTACATAACCAGTCCGTTCATAGTATTTTTTCTGTAATTTGTCAAAAATTAGTGAAACAGGAATATCCATTGGACATACATCTTCACATTGACCGCAATCACAACAACTGAAACTCATATGAGACAGTCTTACACCCTGAAAAGCAATAGGACTCGGAGGCATATTTGTTCCATCTTTGAAGTAAGATTTGTTTAATTCGCAGTTTTCGAAACACCAGCAGACAGGGCAAATATCACGGCAAGCATAGCAACCGATGCAGCGGCTCCATTCATCCATTTCACTAACCAATGGGTAAGTTGCATCTTGGTTCTTTTTTGCCATTTTAATCATGATGTTTTCAACTTTGCTTCTTCCTTCCACCGCCGCATCATTAGGAGTTTTAGTTTCAAGAATGCCCACTTTTTTAGCACCATCAACTAACTTTTGACCTTTTTCACTGTTGATTTCAATGAATGTCCAGCCATCTTCAGCACCCCAGTTTCCACAAGCAATATCCGCCATTCTTGGAATTTTTACATCACATCTTTGACAATTATTTCGGCGCCCATATCCTTCTGCTTCAAGATCATGAATTTTTACTGCTTCTTCCCCACCATCTGCAAGCTCGATAATGAATTTACCTTTATCTATCTCTTCACTTACAACATCATTAGGATCTGCTTCATAGAATAAATCAATCATTTTTCTACCACTAACAGGAGAAACAGTTCCACCACAATTCAAACCAATGAAATAAACATTATCATCATTAATTCTGTGCCTAATTACAAGTTCATGCATTGCTCTCATGTCACAAGGTTTAACAGTGACTGCAATTTTAGTATCATCATCAATGAATCTTTCAATAATATCCCCAATCATTGTAGGAGCACAGTGATAAGACCCCGCAGTACTTATCAAATCTTCAGAATCTGTTATAAATACTGGCATAGCGTCATAAATATCATCAAATGGCCTTAATGCGAAAATTCCATCAACAAGTTTTTCATCAAGCAAATATTTAAGAATACTAGTTATCGCTCCGCCACATTCACCTGCACTAAGAATATCATCATCTTTAGATTTTGCTAAAACATAACTCATAATACCACTCTAGTTTCCATTTAATTTTTCAATTACTTCGATTTCACTTAATACATCTGATTCCACAACAGCAGTAAACTCCTGACAAGTACCCATTGCATTTACAAATGATCCGTCTTTTTCAAGCCATGTTTTAATAGGCACAATAATATCTGAGATTTTTGTTGTGTTATTTTCACATGGAGCGAAACTTATAATTTTAGAGATTTTAGTAAAATCAAAATCTATTTCATCAGCAATATCATCATTGAATACCAATAAAACTTTAGTATTTTCCAGCAATTCCATCATTTCATCTAAAGATTTAACTTCAACAATATCCAATGTACCTTTAGAATTGGATTTGCTGAAAACAGGTAATTTTTTGCAATTAAGTTCATTAATTTTATCTAAATCATCAACTGAATCAACATAATTAAATACAATTACTGAGGAATCATCAAACTCATTTGCATTTTTATCTAAAAATTCCTCAACAGAAGTGTTGAAAGTTTCATCTGCAATATTGAATGTAACAGATTTTTCACTCTTCCCCAATGCATAAATTTTAGCACCATTCTGCTTTGCATGAACAATCCTCCTACCAATCAAAGGATTTTCAAACAAAAGATCACCAATAACAAATATTTTGCTTGCACCGGCAACATCATCATATGTTGCAACATCATCAAAATTTTTTAAATTATCAGCATAAAATGCCAAATTAAAATTATTAGATTCTGCAAATTCTTTAATAGCCTTAATTTCCTCAACATCATTATTACCTGAACAAACAACAGTAACACTAGATGCATCAGCAGATTTCAACTCTTTTAAAACATCTGCAACAACATCATCCACATTAATATCTTCAAATTTGTTTAAATAACATTCAATTGAATTTCTCCCATTTAAACAATTTTTTCCAGAATTAACCGGATGTCTTTTATAGGGAAAAGTCCCGACAATATCTCCATCTTTTAAAACTACATTAATCCCACAACCAACACTACAGGAAGGGCATAATGTATGCTTAATCTCCAACATAATACATCACCAAATATTAGTTATAGAGAGTTTTTGGAATATGTTCACTGCCTATATCCGGATATTTATCTTCATTTGATAAAATATGACTTGATTGACGGGTTAAAGATATCATATCCATAAGAACATTACATGCACGATGAAAAATTATTTGAGAAACATCTTCTTGAATAAAAATTTCAAATAAATCTAATACAATAACCCCTTCAATTTTAAAGTTTAAATTAAAGTTTTCAATTGATCTTAAATTGATGTCAAAATTTATTTCATTTTGATTTCTATGAACATACTCAATATTCCAATCAATATCCAAATCCAAACTTGAATTTTTAGGGTTCAAACTTTGTCTAATCAATCCAATTTTTTGCATATAAATTTCCATAACTCTCCCCAACTTATTTATTAATAATTAATAAAAAAATTATCCAACTACAAAAATAATCAAATAATTTATACAATACTAACAAGTAATAACCATATAAATGTTTTTAAATAATTTTATGGGAATTCTATGTTTAAATCAGATATAACTAATTGAAAATTAATATTTTTTAGTCAAAATAGATTGAAATTCAATTTATCAAAAATAATTATGTTTAAACAGTTAAATCAAGGAAATTAATAATTTAAAAAATATAAAAAATAAACACCATTCATCACCTCAATACAAAATAAGAACAAATATCATTTTAAAAAATTAAACAAATATCATCAAGATATATCAACGTGAAATAAATTATTTGAATTGAAATTACACTAAACAATGTAAAATACGGAGAATAAAATATTTGTAATACTTTTCAGTAAAATAATACTACTCTAATTCATAAAAAATTTAAAAAAAGTAATACTTGACTATAAGAAATACAAAAAATGGATAGCTATTAAAGATTAACTTTAATAGCCGATTGTAGACAGTAAAAAGAAACCTATACTAATTTCAAATATATTTTTCTTTTTTTGAATTAAATATTCTACATTGATGGAGAAAAGTTGATAACTATCAATCGGTAATGCTTAAAATTAATAGTTATCGGCTGAGATGAGAATTTATCAATGCATATATAATTTAATTCTAAATATTTTATCTCTAAATAAGACCAATAATTATAATTCTAATGGTCCTAATTTGGTTAATGTTTTGTGGAATTCTTCCATTGTTGTTTGGAATTTTTCACCTTCAGATGCTGAAATCCATTCATGACGGAATCTTTCCTTTTCAATACCAAATTCCTCAAGAATATCTTCAACAATCTTAGATCTTCTAGACCATTTGTAGTTACCTGCATCATAGTGGCAGTCACCAATATGACACCCGCCTACAAATACGCCGTCAGCACCTTCCTGAAATGCTTTAAAGACCATTGACGGATTAATTCTCCCAGAACACATTACACGAATAATTCTAATATTTGATGGATATTGCATACGTGCAGTTCCTGCAGTATCCGCACCACCATAACAACACCAATTACACAATAAACCTACAATTTTTAAATCTTCAGACATGAAAAACACCTTTATAATTCTGTTTTTTCTGGACTGTATAAAGGAGGTTTGATATCCTCTGAAACTCCAGCTACATAACCAGTTCTTCCATAGTATTTTTTCTGTAATTTGTCAAAAATTAGTGAAACAGGAATATCCATTGGACATACATCTTCACATTGACCGCAATCACAACAACTGAAACTCATATGAGACAGTCTTACACCCTGAAAAGCAATAGGACTTGAAAATGCGTTTGCCTCATCCTTGAAGTAAGATTTGTTTAATTCGCAGTTTTCAAAACACCAGCAGACAGGGCAAATATCACGGCAAGCATAGCAACCGATGCAGCGGCTCCATTCATCCCTTTCACTAACCAATGGGTAAGTTGCATCTTGGTTCTTTTTTGCCATTTTAATCATGATGTTTTCAACTTTGCTTCTTCCTTCCACCGCCGCATCATTAGGAGTTTTAGTTTCAAGAATGCCCACTTTTTTAGCACCATCAACTAACTTTTGACCTTTTTCATCATTGATTTCAATGAATGTCCAGCCATCTTCAGCACCCCAGTTTCCACAAGCAATATCCGCCATTCTTGGAATTTTTACATCACATCTTTGACAATTGTTACGGCGCCCATATCCTTCTGCTTCAAGATCATGAATTTTTACTGCTTCTTCCCCACCATCTGCAAGCTCGATAATGAATTTACCTTTATCTATCTCTTCACTTACAACATCATTAGGATCTGCTTCATAGAATAAATCAATCATTTTTCTACCACTAACAGGAGAAACAGTTCCACCACAATTCAAACCAATGAAATAAACATTATCATCATTAATTCTGTGCCTTTTTATAAGCTCTTTCATAGCCCTCATGTCACAAGGTTTAACAGTGACTGCAATTTTAGTATCATCATCAATGAATCTTTCAATAATATCCCCAATCATTGTAGGAGCACAGTGATAAGACCCCGCAGTACTTATCAAATCATCAGAATCAGTCACATATACTGGCATAGCGTCATAAATATCATCAAATGGCCTTAATGTCAAAACACCATCAACAAGTTTTTCATCAAGCAAATATTTAAGAATACTAGTTACCGCTCCGCCACATTCACCTGCACTAAGAATATCATCATCTTTAGATTTTGCTAAAACATAACTCATATTAATCACCGACTTAACTATTTAGTTTTTCAATTACTTCGATTTCACTTAATACATCTGAATCTATGACAGTGGTGAAAGTTTGAGTATCACCCATTGCATTTACAAATGATCCGTCTTTTTCAAGCCATGTTTTAATAGGTACAACAATATCTGAGATTTTTGTTGTGTTATTTTCACATGGAGCGAAACTTATAATTTTAGAGATTTTAGTAAAATCAAAATCTATTTCATCAGCAATATCATCATTGAATACCAATAAAACTTTAGTATTTTCCAGCAATTCCATCATTTCATCTAAAGATTTAACTTCAACAATATCCAATGCACCTTTAGAATTGGATTTGCTGAAAACAGGAAAAGATTTACATCCAATAGATTCAATTTTATCTAAATCCTCGGCTGAATCAACATAATTAAATACAATTACAGAGGATTCATCAATATTAGAATCATTAGCATCCAAAAAATCAACTACAGAAGTGTTGAAAGTTTCATCTGCAATATTGAATGTAACAGATTTTTCAGTCTTCCCCAATGCATAAATTTTAGCACCATTCTGCTTTGCATGAACAATCCTCCTACCAATCAAAGGATTTTCAAACAAAAGATCACCAATAACAAATATTTTGCTTGCATCAGCAACATCATCATATGTTGCAACATCATCAAAATTTTTTAAATTATCAGCATAAAATGCCAAATTAAAATTATTAGATTCTGCAAATTCTTTAATAGCCTTAATTTCCTCAACATCATTATTACCTGAACAAACAACAGTAACACTAGATGCATCAGCAGATTTCAACTCTTTTAAAACATCTGCAACAACATCATCCACATTAATATCTTCAAATTTGTTTAAATAACATTCAATTGAATTTCTCCCATTTAAACAATTTTTTCCAGAATTAACCGGATGTCTTTTATAGGGAAAAGTCCCGACAACATTCCCCTCTTTTAAAACTACATTAATCCCACAACCAACACTACAGGAAGGGCATAATGTATGCTTAATCTCCAACATAATACATCACCAAAAAGTAGTTAAAGGGAGTAAAACATGTTCTATAATGAGAACATCATAGCTACTAAAAAAAGTATAATCTAGATTAAATTTTTGACTAACCCAATGAAATTTCCATCAATCATAAAGTTTAAATCTAAATTTTCACATTATCTTGAAATAATGTCAAAACTTATTTCACTTCACCAAAACATATTCGATAATATCATCAAACTCAATCATACGATAAAATTTGTTCTAATCAATCCATTATCTTATGTTATATCTCCATATACTCCCAAACTATTTTATATGTCAATTATCTAATTAAGAACTTTAATTAAATAATTAATACTGTATATATGGTATTACATATATAAATCTTGTCTCTTAAACCTAGGGAATTTAAAGAGTTTAAATCAAATATAAATTTATTTAATTAAATTATACTGAAAATATCCATTTATAAAATAAGAATATTAAAAATAAATGAGATATTGAATTTTGATTTATAATCAAAGAGCATATATTAAAAAAAATAATTATCATAATTAATCATGAAATATCATAATTAATCATGTATAAATTATGATAAGTATTACGATTAATCCTGATAAAAAAAATGAAAAATAAAAAAGTGAGAGAAAAATTATGCACTTCTCTCAAGTACAAAATCTGCAATATCTACAAGCATTTGTTTAGATGAAGAATCATCTAATATTTCAAGTACTTCTTTTGCTTGCTTAATAGATTCTAATGCCAAATTACGAGCATATTCAATAGCGCCGCATTTTGTTAAAATATCGATTGCTTCAGTTATATCTTCATTTGAGTTTTCATCATCTTTTAAGATTTCAAGCAATCTGCCAGTATCATCACTAGCCAAACCTTTAATTGCAATAACGGTCATTTTACCTTTACCAATATCAGAACCAATTGGTTTGCCTAATGTTTCTTCATCAGATACTAAATCAAGATAATCATCCTGAATCTGGAAAGCAAGACCAATCAAACGACCATATTCATACATAGCATCAATGACTCCTTCTGATGCCCCACCCATAATAGCTCCAACTTTAGTAGCCGCTGCAATTAATGCACCAGTTTTTTTGAAAATCATTTCCATGTATTCATCTTCTGTTACATCAAATCTTTCTTCAAAGCCCATATCTAATGCCTGACCTTCACAAATTTTTACACAAGCATCAGCAACAGTAGCTAAAGATTTGTTATTCTGATCAGAGGTAGTTCCTTTATTTCCAATGATAATTTCAAAAGCTTTTGAAAATAATGTATCTCCTGCAAGAATTGCTACATCATCACCCCAAACTTTATGAACAGAAGGCATTCCTCTCCTCATATCATCCTGATCCATAATATCATCATGAATAAGTGAAAATGTATGGATCAATTCAATTGCGGCTGCAGATTTTAATGCAGATTCACGATTACCACCAACAGCCTCAGCAGCAATTAATGTTAAAGCAGGCCTAAGCATTTTACCACCAGCTCTTGTAAGGTAAACTGATGCTTCTGCAAGATTATTAGGAGTAATTGCTGATAATTCTTCTTCAATTGTTCTTGTAATATCAGTGGAATAATTTCCAAGTATTTTTTTTACATCACTCATATACATCCCTCTTTTAACTTTTAAAAACTTGTGCTTGAGCATTTCTCAAGATGTGAATATCATATCCAATTCTATATCCTTCTTCTTCTGCAAGTTCTGCATAAGCTGAAAGCATTGTTAAGTCTCCATGTGCTGGTATGATATGCTGAGGTTTTAACATGCGTAAAAATTCTCTGTGATCTTCTCTTCCAGCATGCCCAGAAACATGAGCATTAGGATAAATTCTTGCACCTTTTAATTTTAATCTTCTTTCCATGATATGCCTATTTGCAGCATTAGTTGGATTTGGAATAATAGGTGCTGAAATAATTACATTATCTCCTTTTTTAATATTGAATGGTGTTCTACCATTAGCTATTCTTGGAAGTAATGCATCAGGTTCACCTTGGTGACCTGTAGTTACAAGCAAATAATTAGCCCTATCCTCATCGGCCCTCAATAAAGCTCTATTTATTGCTTTAGGAGATCCATAAATACTAGCATTCTTAGGTAATTTTAAAATACCTAACTTTTGTGCAATACCACAGAACCTTTCCATTGATCTTCCTAGGAAAAATATTTCTCTGTGACTTTTTTTAGCAATATCTGCAATAGCTTGTACACGTTCAACATGAGATGAAAATGTAGTGACTATCATACCAGTTTTCTCTTGAAGAGGTCCTCTCATTACATCTTCCAATATATTTCGAGCAATACGCTCGGAATGAGTTTTAACTTCATTATAATTAGTAGAATTAGTTGTTTCCACTATTAAAGCAAGTACTCCTTCCCTACCTAATTCTCTTAATCTCTTATAATCAGGAGGAGGAGATACTTTTTGATGATTGTCAAATTTAAAATCTAAAGCATAAACAATAATTCCTTCCGGAGTGTGTAAAACCGGAAATACTGCTTGTGGAATACTATGAGTTGATTGGACAAATTCTAAAGTAATATCTTTTGAAAGTTTTAATTTACTACCTGCATTTAAAGGTCTAATTGGATTATTTACTTTGAATTTGCGTTCACCTTTAATTTGTTTTTCAATTAAAGCAGCAGTATACGGAGTTCCAATTAATGGTGCATCATATCTATGTGCTAATTTAGCAACAGCACCAATGTGGTCTAAATGACCATGTGAAAAGATTATTCCTTTGACTTTTCCATCTACATCTTTCATTAATGTATCATCAGGAATAACTCCTCTTTCGATTAAATCTAAACTATGCATTCTATCGATATCTGTATCTTCATGCATACTAATTCTGTCCAAATGGATACCCATATCAAAAATGATGACATCTTCACCAACTTTGACAGCAGTCATGTTCTTCCCAACTTCTTGGTATCCTCCAATAGCGATTACTTCAACGCTCATGTTTTATCTCCTTGAATAATTTTTTGTGTTAATACCTCTTTCATTAAGCCACTCCCTTGTTTTTCCACGAATAACTAACTTAGATTCTTTTAATTCATCAATATTACTAGCTCCCACTAGAAACATTGCAATTCTTAATGACTCATTGAATCTTGAAATAAATTTGTTTAATTGTTCCTGTGAGGTAGAATTTTTTAAGAAAGGTAAAGCCATACCAACAGCATCTGCTCCAAGAGCAATTGCTTTGGCCGCTTCAAGACCACTGCGAATTCCTCCAGATGAAATTACTGGAACATCAATAGCATTAGTAACTTCAACTGTACTAACCGCAGTTGGAATTCCCCAATCCCAAAATATTTCTCCTAAATATCTATCTTCAGCCCGGTATGTTTCAACAGCCGCCCAGCTAGTTCCACCAGCACCTTCAATATCAATAAAATCAACACCTGCCTCGACTAGTGCTTCTGCAGATTCTGCTGATATACCGCAGCCAGTTTCTTTTGCAATAATTGGAATGTTGACTGAATTTGTAATTTGACTGATTAAATCAAGATATCCCCTTGCATCCAAATCACCTTCAGGCTGTATTGATTCTTGAAGAGGATTTAAATGAATTGCTAGAATATCTGCATCCAATATTTCAACTGCTTTTTCAGCTAAATTTAATTGAGGTGCACCTATATTCCCAACAAGTAAACAATTAGGAGCATTTTCACGAACAACAGTATAAGTATCCTCAAGTTCCGGATGTTCACATGCTGCTCTTTGAGATCCAACACCTAATGCAATATTATTATTTTCAGCAGCAATAGCTAATTGTTTATTGATTTCTTTTGCAGCAGGATGTCCTCCAGTAATGGCTGTAATAAAAAGAGGTGAATCTAATTTTTTACCAAAAGTAGAAGTGGACAAATCAATTTCCTGTTTGTCAATTTCAGGTAAAACATTATGGATCAATTCAATATCTTCAAAACCATTAGTTTTATTTTTAAATGAAACATCATAATTTTCACAAATTAATAAATGCTCTAATTTTCTATCTGAAATCATGTTACTTCCCCCTTGAAATCACAGTTCCTTTTACATCTTCGTTTTCCAATACTTTAAAAATATTGTCTTCAACTTCCGCATTTATTATTTTAGATTCAATTCCCAAATCTGCTAAATATAATAATTCTTTAATTTTCCCAATCATTCCACCAGTGACATCTACATTTGTAGTTCCTTCAAATGCATCTAACTCTTCAAGTGAAGATAATTTATCAAAAAATATAGCATCATCATGAGTTTTTGGGTTTTTATTATAAACTCCATCAACATCTGTTCCGAGAATTACCTGATTAGGATTTAAATTCATTGCAAGGTATTGAATTAATTGATCACCAGAAATAACACAAAATTCCAATTCATCATCTAGAACAACATCACCATAAATTACAGGAATAAAACCTTTTTCCAAATATTTATTAAAAGAATCTAAATCCCCATGAGTTATTCTTTTATTAGTAGCTGTCATGAAACTTGAAGCAGGAATTGCAACAACAGGTAAACCTTGTTCAATGAATGCTTCACATACATACATATTTAATTTTTTAACAGCATTCTGAGTTTCACAAAATCCAATTCTTTTTTGAGGATATTCTGATTTATCAAATACCTCGCCGATTTTATATTTTTTAGCAGGTGGATGTCCAAATGATCCCGCACCATGAACAACAATTAATTCTTTTGCAGAATTATCTAAAGAAGATTTAATTTCTAAAGCAATTCTTTTAAGACTATCAGAATTAACTTCACTTTTAGAGGAATCTTTATTAGTTAAACTACTTCCACCAATTTTTAAAATAATCATGAAATCACTTATAAACCCTTGAAGAGACACCTCTTCTAGTAAATCTAACTTTTAAAATACTATCATCACGAGCAATAGCATTTGCAACTTCATCAACTTTTCCCGGACAAAGTGCAATAATACTTCCTCCGCCACCGGCGCCGGTAGTTTTAGAACCGATAGCTCCAGCTTCTCTTGCATTATATACCATACGAGATAATTCTAATGTATTTACACCAATAACATCCAAAAATCCATGATTGATATTCATTAATTCTCCAACTTTATTATAATCTTTTTTCAAAATAGCTTGTTTAGCATAATTAGTTAAATTACCCATTGCAGTAATCACAGGATTGATAATTTTTGGATTTCTATTTTTTAAATTTTTAACATCTTTAACCATTTTTCCAGTATTTCCATGTTTAGTGGTAAAACCTACAACCAATGGAGCATTAAAGTTTACTTTAAAATGTTCAACTTTTTTATTCCTAGACAAATATACAAGACCCCCATAAGTAGAAACCAATGTGTCAAGAGGACTGGCTACCCCCTGAACAGCTTGTTCTACCATGTGGGCATCATGTGCTAAAGATTTCTTATTAAACCGAATATTATGATACCTATATAATGCAGCAAGTGTAGCTACAGTAACTGCTGCTGATGAACCAAGCCCAGAACCAATAGGGACATTTGATGATAATGTTATGTCGATTGGAGAGTGGTCATGTGCTCTGTAAAGAGATTCTAAAATATATCTAATAATACCAGGTTTTCCCTTTGTTAAAATGTATTTTTTCTGTTTTGAAAGTAATTCAGCTTCAAAACCTATATCTGGAGCTCTAAAAATAGATTTATCAGATTTGGACTCTTTAATTGTAATATAAGCCCTTTTATTAACCGCTCCTGCAATTGCAGGTTCATCGTAAACAACTGAATGTTCACCAAACAATATAGTTTTTGCCGGAGCAGAAGCTTTTGCAATCATAAAAAAACACCTTATTTAAAAACTCCTGAAGCATATCCCACAACAGAGCTAAAATCACCAGTGACATCCCCACTAGTTTGATATGCTAATATTTCACAAGAATTTTTCCCACATCTTTTAGAAAGTGAAATATTGGTCATTACAGGACCATAACCACACATAGTAATATTATATTGAACAACTTCTTCAAACAATTTGAATTCATTCATCTCTTCAATATCTTCTAAAACAAAGCCATCAACTTTATTTGCTTTCTCTTGATTGTTAAAGTGAGATAAGTCAGTGCTTGCAATAACACAATAAGATTTACTTAACTTATTTCCAGCTTCAAAAATGGCATTAGCCAAATCATTTGAAGTTGCAAATGTTTGTGTTCCCATAGTAATTGGAACAATTTTAAAATCAGAAGAAAAATATTGAAGGAAAGGTAGTTGAACTTCAATACTGTGTTCATGGACATGGGCATGAAAATCTGAACTTGCAATATCAGAAATAGAAATTATCTCATTTGCAAATTCATTATCAACTTCTACATCCCCTAAAGGTGTTATCCATTCACCTTCATTAAAAACAGAAATTTCACTACCTAATCCAGTGTGATTTGGACTTATAATAATAAAAACTTCAGGAAAACCATTTCTAACGATGTCACAATAGCTATGAGAAGCTATTGCACCAGAATATTGATAACCTGCATGTGGAACCATAACATTGATAGGATAATCTTTACCATTAAACTTATTTAATTCAGGTATGAAACCAACACCCGATTTATCTAAAAAACAACTCTCAATGATTTTTTTTAGATTTTCAGCATCATTTGGATAAAATGATCCGGCTACAGCAGGTTGTCTTAACATTTAACTCACTTAAAATTTAAGTTCAAAGTCAGTGGAATCAATATCTAAGTCACCGTCTTCAGGAATGTCTCCTCTTTCTCTTAAAATTTGTCTTGCAAGTAACCAGTAAACTAAAGCAATAGCTTTTCTACCTTTGTTGTTAACAGGTACTGCAATATCAACGAAACTAAGTAAATTTTCAGTATCACATAATGCAACAACAAGAATTCCATTTTGTTTGGATTCTAAAACTGCTTGTGCATCAGATCTTGGGTCAGTTACAACAATAACTTTTGGTTCAATAAATTTAGCATAATTTGGATTAGTTAAAGTACCTGGAATGAATCTGCCAGGAATAGTTTTTGCACCGGTGATTTCACCGAATTTCTTAACAGGAGCTTGACCATATTGTCTGGTAGCAACTACTAAAATATCTTCTGGGTCATATTTTGCTAAAAGTTTTGCAATTTGTCTGATTCTTTCATCAGTTTTTTGAATATCCAATACATATAAACCATCAGATCTTACTCTGAATATATATTTTTCCATATCACTGGTTTTTTGTTGAGTACCAATATGTAAACCAGCTGCTAAGTAATTATCTAAATCTATTAAAAGTTCATCATTTGCCATTTTATCACCTATTTAAAAATCATCTTCAATTTTAATACAATCATTTGGACATACATCCATACATACTTCACAATAACTACATTCTGAAGGATCAACAATTTCAATTTTGTCTCCTTTAAGAACTAATACTTCCATAGGACAGACGTCAGAACATTCTGCACAGTCTGCACCATCACATTTATCATAATCAATAGTTACTTTAGCCATAATTATTCTCCCCAAAACTATTTTTAAAATTTGTTCATAGTTGGATTTGGAAGTTCCTCTTCAATACGAATTAGTTCATTTAATTTAGCTATTCTTTCCCCACCAATAGCTCCGGTTTTAATCAATGGCGATGAAAAACCAACCGCCAAATGAGCGATAGTTTCATCAGTAGTTTCACCAGACCTATGTGATACAACAGGGACAATATTATTCTCTTTAGCTAATTTAACAGTAGCATAAGTTTCAGATAAGGAACCAATTTGATTTGGTTTAATAATGATAGCATTTGCAGCTTTCATTTCAATACCTTTAGCCAATAATTCTTTATTTGTCACAAATAAATCATCACCACAGATAAGGCATTTATCTCCAACTTTCGCAGTCAATTGAGAAAATCCTCCAAAGTCAGATTCATCAAATGGATCTTCCACATAAAACATATTGTAAGTATCAATAATATCTTTTACGAAATCAATTTGATCTCCGGTATCTCTTTTAATACCATCTTGAGCATAAATATATTTTTGCTCAGCTGCATTCCATAATTCGGATGCAGCAATATCAAGTGAAGGTCTAATTTCAATACCTAATTCATCCCCTACTTCTTCACAAGCACGAGCTTGAATTTCTAAAGCAGCATCATTTGAAATGTTAGGCACCCATCCACCTTCATCACCTTTACCGCCAGTAAAGTTTGAATCTTTAGATTGAATTAACTCCTTTAATCTTTTATGAACAGAAGCATTTGCAAAAACTGCATCAGAAATATTAGTAGCTCCAACAGGAACAACTAAAAATTCCTGAATATCCGGTGCATTAATACCCGCATGTGCTCCACCATTCATCATGTTTCCTAAAGGGAAAGGTAATTCATTTACTAAATTTCCACCAATGTATTTATATAATGGCATATTATAAGATGCAGCTGCAGCTTTAGCCACTGCCATTGAAATAGCAACAGTAGTATTACCACCAATAGCAGATAAATTATCAGTTCCATCAACTTCTTTTAATACTTCATCAATAGTTACTAAATCTTCAGCATCCATTCCAATAAGTTCAGAAGCAATTAAATCTTCCATTTCACTAACAACTTCATCAATCCCACCTTTAGGATATGGTACTACTTCATATGAGCCAGTACTCGCTCCGCTAGGTGCAGCAGCTCTACCCTTACTATTCCAAGTAATTACATCCACTTCTATAGTAGGGTTTCCTCTGCTATCCAAAATCTTTCGAACTTGGACGTCTTCTATTATACTAACCAAAAAAAACACCTCAGTGCCAATTAATTTATTACCAACTAACCTATACTCCGAAAAAATCAGTAAGTTAATTTATAGAGTTATATTGGTATTTTTTATTTTTTTAAATAAATATTAGGAATAAATAGAACAACTATTTATTCATATCTAATAACATCTAATGGTAAAACTCCAGCTTTAAGTTCTTCGTAAGCTATATCAATAGGATCCAAAGAATCTTTAATTTCAACTAAAGGTTTAGCACCCATTGATATTTGAATTGCTCTAGCTCCGAGAAGTCTAGCTCTTTCAAACCTTGTTAATTTTTTTTCAACATCCATGAATATTACTTCCATTTTAGGTATATATTTTACCAAGATTATATTTTTTATTAAAAATATCCCTACACATGTAAATTATTCCCATGTTTGCACATGAGAAATTAGCATTCTTCTACAACAATATCTAGTTAAACCTAAGTCATCTAAAACATCTTTAGATTTTTCTCCAGCAGCAACTCTTTTATTATATTCATCAAAAACTGCTGATACTGGTTTTCCACAACTTAAACATCTAATAGGAATCATTTACATCATCTTTTAAATTAAATAAAATATAAAAGGTACAGAAAAATTATCTGTAACTTTTTTGTTTACGAGCTCTTGCACCAGGACCACCATATTTTTTAGGTTCAGAACGTCTTGGGTCACCAACTAACATAGTCCTGTCATATTGAGTGAATTTTTCTTTTAAATCCATATCTTGTGACCATTGAACAAGCCCTTTTGCAATAACCATACGTGCAGCTTCAGCTTGACCCATTACTCCTCCACCAATAACATGGATATTAATATCCACTTCATTAGCTAAATCACCAGCTAAGGTTAATGGTTCTTGTAATTTTAAGTTAGCAAGCTCTGGAGAATAAAGTTCTAAAGGAATTCTATTAATTCTAACTTTACCAGTTCCTTCACGAACAGTACCTCTTGCGATAGCTGTTTTACGTTTTCCGCTAGTATGAATAACTTTAACCATAATTACACATCCATCTATCTAAAAGGTAGCTCCTAAAAGTTTGGAGATTTCTCCTAATTCGATACCTTTTTTAATATTTTTATATTCTGCTTCAGGAACTGCAGTGAGTTCTACATCAGCATATTCAGCAGGTACGCCAACAAACGCTTTTAATCCTTTGAATGCAGTTTTACCTTTAGATTTTTTGAAAGGCAACATACCTCTTACAGTTCTTCTAAATATATCGTCCGGTCTTCTAGGATATTTAGGACCTAAATCACGAGGGTTAGAAATACTTGCCCTGTCAACTCTTTGTTTGTATTTAGCATAAGCCCAATCCTTATTACCAGTTAACATAATTTTTTCAGCATTAATAATAATTACTTCTTCGCCTTCTAAAAGATTTTTACTAGTTACACTAGCTAATCTTCCTAAAACGCATCCTTCTCCGTCAATAATCATAATAACACCTATTCCATAATCCTAATGTTTGATCCTTTAGGATTAGATTCGATTATTTCATCAATTGCAATGCATTCTCCACCAGCACTTTCAATTTTTTCTTGCGCTTTAGCTGAGAATTTTAATGCTACAACATCTACTTTTTCTGTTAAATTACCATTTGATAAAACTTTACCCGGTACTAAAATAGTTTCACCAGCTTCAGCATGTCTTGCAATATCAGACAAATTTACTTCAGCGGTTCTTCTATTAGACCTTTCAAGTCTTTTTGCAACATCTTTCCAAATAGCTGCATTTTCATTTCTTGATTGTTCATAAAGTTTATTAATAAGTTCAATAAGGTTAGGATTAGTTTTTATAATCTTTTTAGCCATTATTTACTTCCTCCTTCTTCACTAAATCTGATAAACTTATCTGCTTTTTCACCTAATACTTCACAAGCTTTTAATAAAACTTCTTTAGGAGGCATTGATCCATCAGTTTCTATTCTAAATATGAAATCATTTTCACGATACCCTACATTAATGTAGCCATTAGTTGAAGCTCTTACACAACTTTTACACATAGAACAGTTTTCAATGTCTAAAATTTTAATCTTTTTAGATCTCTTATCAGATTTTAAAACACCTCTAGGACATGCAGATGCACAATCATAATCAATTTCTAAATCATCATTAAAAGTGATTTCAGGATATTGTTTATAAGCACAGACAGTGGTTGGCATCCATTTTGCATGATCCTTTCCATATCCAACTTTTGCAACAGATTCTATATTGAGTTTTTCATTGTCTTTAAGTTTTACTAAAGGAATGGTATCGTATACTGGTTTAATTTTTGAGTCTGAAGATATTAAATCCTTTGAATAAACTACTTTAGGTCCTTCTTCCTTTAAAGTGAACATGATTCCATTAGTATACTCTTCCCAATCATCATCTTCCGGTAAAGATAACCCTTCAAGAGCATCAAGATCAGAAACTAAAGGAGTTAAACCAAGTCTATGAGCAAGCACCTCATTAAACATAGCAGAATCATTTCTAATAATATTTACATCTTCGATAGCTATTTTTGGTACATTAACCATAGCACATCTTCTAATTGCATTAACAAAAGGTACTTCTGCATCACGAACAATGAATACTATTTCATCATCCTTTTGACTTTTAACTTCTATCTCCATATTAAACCCTTCCATCTAAACTCTTCTTCCTCTTTTACCACCAGGTCTTCCAGTACCATCGTGAGGAATTGGAGTAATATCTTCTATTTTTCCTATTTTAATTCCGGCTCTTGCTAAAGCACGAATAGTAGCTTGTGCACCAGGACCTGGACTTCTAGGTCCATTTCCACCAGGAGCTCTTACTTTAATATGTAAACCAACGAATCCTTTTTCTTTTGCATCATCCGCAATTCTAGTTGCAGCAGCCATAGCCGCAAAAGGTGAAGCTTGTTGTCTGTCTGCACGTACAACTTTTCCACCAGACCATTGGGAAATAGTTTCAGCACCAGTAATGTCTGTTACAGTAATAATAGTGTTATTGAATGATGAGTAAATATTAGCTATACCCCATTTTTCATCTTTTGCCATGATTACACCCTCTATTCCTCAGTATTAACTTTATCAGATTTACTATTGTTGTACTCTTCAATTTGTTTAGCTACAGGTGAAGAACGGTAGAATCCAATATCATCTTCTTGACCTTTTAAAACAACATAACTTGGTGAGTTGATTTTTTTACCATTTAAAGCTATGTGTCCATGTACAACAAACATTCTTGCTTCTTTAGGAGTACGAGCTAAACCTTTATTGTATACAATAGTTTGTAATCTTCTTCTTAAGATATCTTCTACATTTAAATCTAAGATTTCTTCAAGAGCAGCACCTTCAGGCAAAATACCAGTTCTAGCTAAGTGTCCTAATAATTCTAATTTTTCTTCTTGCATCTGATCAGTGGAAAAACCAAGCAAATATCTTGCTTCCCTACTGTATCTTCTGACTAAAGTATCGGCTTTCCAAATTTCTTTTTTATTTTTTAAGCCGTATTTAGTCATTAATTTATTTTCATTTTTAATTCTTTCCGCATTCCAAGGATGTGGTGGTGTATTATACTTTTTCCTTGATTTTCTAGGTTGTCCCATTAAAACATCTCCTTTATAAAATTGAATTTAAAATATTAAATTTCTTAAAAAAAAGTTCCATGTCTATCCACGTGAACGTTTTACACCAACTGAAGAACTTTTTCTGAAAGTAGACTTGGTTCTTTGACCTCTAACAGGTAAACCAACTTCATGTCTTCTACCTTTGTAACTTCTGGTCTTTTTCATTCTATTTAAATCATCTCTTAAAGTCATATCAAGATCAGATTCAATTAAGTGAATGTCATCACCAGTTTCATAGTCTTCCCTACGGTTCAACATCCATCTAGGAATGTCAAATTTTTGAGGGTTTTCTAAAATTTCTTCAATTCTTAAAACATCTTCATCAGCGATGTATCCAATTTTAGCATCTAAATCTAAGTCCAAAGTACGGCACATAGTTTTAGATAAAGAGATTCCTACACCTTTAATTTCAGTTAAAGCTTGTTCAATGGTTTTATTACCATTTACGTCCTTTCTTGAAATACGCACTAAATGCTTAAAATCGTCTTCCATCAAATAACCTCCATTTATAGAGCGAATCTACGAGACGCGAATTATAGATTCGAATGTTTTGATTAACAAAACACAGTTCTTTCAACAGTTATAAACTTAGTTATAATATAACTAAGAGTGCAAAAATATCAGTCTAACAAGTATTTTATAAAGTTAAAAAAATATAGTTAAAAACTAATAAACGCCGAGACTGGGATTTGAACCCAGGAGGGCTGAACGCCCACGAGATTTCCAGTCTCGCGCCTTACCAGGCTAGACTATCTCGGCATAAAATAGTTAGCAAATACCTGCAAATCATATTGTCTAGAATAATATGATAAAATAATATATTTATTTTCACATATATAAATGTATTGATTATGGCAGCAATCTTTAAAATTACATTATTATTATAATAATAATTAGATTAATCCCATTAATAAATTTAAAAAACAAAGTTTATATTTTATATAAATAATATTAATATTAGTGATAATATGGATTTTATACTAACTATAGTAATTATAATAGTAGTCTTATTTATTATAGTTACATTAATACATATGTACAATAATCTTGTTGGACTTAGAAATCGTGTTAAGAACAGTTATGCACAAATTGATGTTCAGCTTAAAAGAAGAAATGATTTAATACCGAATCTTGTTGAAACAGTAAAAGGTTATGCTTCTCATGAGAAAGGAGTTCTTGAAGAAGTAACAAAAGCCAGAAATAGTGTTATGAATGCTTCATCCATTAAAGAAACAAGTGTTGCAGATAACCAATTGACTGGTGCATTAAAATCACTTTTCGCTGTTGCTGAAAATTACCCTGACTTAAAAGCTAATAGTAATTTCCAACAATTACAAAACGAGTTAAGTGAAACTGAAGATAAAATTGCTTATTCAAGACAGTTCTATAATGATGTTGTTTTAAAATATAATAATGCATGCCAACAGTTTCCAAGCAGCATACTTGCAAGAATATTTGGTTATAAAATAGAAGACTATTTTGAAGCTCCGGAAGCAGAAAGGACAGTTCCTAAAGTAGAATTTTAAACATGAGGGATTATATGAATGTTAAAAACACATTTGTTATAATCTTACTTTTTTTAATATTATTTTCAACAGTTACATTTGTATCTGCAGATGATGATAGAAGCTATTCAATAGATCAAGTGATAACAGATTTAACAGTTAAAAATAATGGACTACTACATGTAGAAGAACAGTATGATTATTCATTTGATGGAGCTTTTAATGGAGTTTATAGGGACATACCTCTAAAATCCGGAGAAAGCATTGAGAATATTAAAATTCATGTTGATGGTGCATATGCCACATATGAAGAAAGTGATGATGATGGATATAAACATGTAAAAATTTATTTATATTCCGATGCAGCCCATACTAAAGGTATAAAAGATTGTAATGTAAAAGTCTACATTAGCTACGATTTGATTGGTGCAGTAACTATTTTTAATGATGTTAGTGGACTTCAATACAAACTTTGGGGTGAAGAATGGGATGTTGGAGCTAACAATTTAAAAGCAACAGTACATTTACCTGGAAATAATGGAAATGAATATTATTTAACCCCCTCCGAGTACAATGATACTTCATCCTTAAAAGGAAACACAATAACTGCAGAAAGTTCATACATTCCGAAAGGCGAATATTATGAGTTACTTGTTTTAATGCCAGTTGATGATTTTAATAAATCCCCAAATGCAAAACATGTAAATCAAAATGGTCATGACATGATTATGAAAAACTTAAAAAACACCATTAACGAACGTGACTTTTGGAATACAACTTATTTAGTTTTAGGATTATTAACTCTTATAAGCCCCATAAGTGCTATAATAGTATACTTGAAATATGGTAGAGAACCAGAAGTTAATTATGATGGAATTTACGAAAGAGATTTGCCCACAAATGATCCTCCGGAAATAGTTAATGCACTGATTGAAAATAAAATAAGCATTGGACATCCGAATATTAAAGGATTTGAAGCTTCAATAATGAATCTTATTGATAGAAAATTCATTACATTATCCTCACAAGAAAATATTGAAAGCAATACCAAAGACTTAATGTTAACATTGAATAACAAGGCAGGATTGAGTGCAAGTGAACAAATTGTATTTGACACTCTTAACCACTTTTCAACAAATAATATTTTAAATCTTTCAACACTTAATGGACAATTATCTTCAGAAACAAATGGTAAATGGTTTATGGAAAAAATTAGAGAATGGGAATCATCAGTTGAAAATGATATGGATGTATCAAGATTTTTTGATGACAGAGGTTCTTCAATAATGAATGTAATCGGATTATTAGGAATACCTTTCGCTATAGCATTAATTGTTCTTGGATTTATAACAAATCTAAATAACGGATTATATAGTATAGCTGGAGGAATATTTTTAATAATATTTTCAATAGTAATCACCATGTCAGATGATGATATCTTTGGAAGATGGACAGAAGAAGGTAGAGTATACTATCTCAAATGGAAAAATTTGAAGAATTTTTTAGAAGACAACAGTTTAATTAAAGAACATCCTCCAGAATCAATAATTATTTGGAAGAAGTACCTAATTTATGGTGCTGCTCTCGGAGTAGCAGACAAAGTTTACGAATCAATGAAACTGCAAGTGCCAAACATTTCAGATTATGATAATGATGGATTATTCATGTATCATTATTACGGGGGATATGGAATGATGAATATGGCATTTTCAACTGGTGAAATTTCAGCAAACCCATCTGACTCTAGTGGATTCGGTGGATCTGGAGGAGGATCTGGAGGAGGAGGTGGAGGAGCGTTTTAGCTCTTTCATTTCTTTTTTAAATAAATTCCATCCCACATTAAAATAAAAATTTTGAATATAATTTGTAGAATACGGCTTTAAAGAATTAAGAAAAAAATAGTTTTTAATTTAGTGAAAATAAAGTTATTTCCAGAATCTCGGATAAGTACCGGGTTTCATTAATACTTTAGAAACATTAACAGCAAAACCTGAATCAGATTCTAAAATTTCACCTGAAGTTAATAATGAAGAACCAGCACCAACTAACTCACCTTTAAGTGTTAAAATTGCTACAATATCATTCTTTTGGATATTATCTGTAAGTTCTGCAATACCACCACAAGCTAAATCTGCACCATGGCAAATTGCATCAACAGCAGAATCTTTAACAATGACTTTCGGCAAATAATCAGCAGCCATCTCCATCGGCATGATTGCTTGACGTAAAAACGATTCATCACCATCTTCAATATAAAAATGATATGCATCAGTTACATCTTGCAAGGTTACCAAATTGTTTTTTTCATTAAATGAACCGACTTGGGTTCTTCTAAGTTCCGCCATGTGTGCTCCAACACCTAACGCTTCACCGATATTATGGCAGTAAGTTCTAACATAAGTTCCTGCCTCACAACCTATTCTGAATAAAACATCACGCCCATCTATTTCATAGATAGTTGCATAGTAAATATTACGTGTTCTTAATTCACGTTTAACAGCGGATTTAACCGGAGGAAGTTGATAAATTTTACCTGTGAATTCAGCAAAAACTTCACGGATTCTTTCTTCGGGAACATCTTGATGCAATGTTAACAAACAAACATATTCCTTTGGAGCAGTCAATAACAATTGTATTGCTCTTGTCGCATCATTTAACCCAACTGGTAAAATTCCAGTCACCTTAGGATCTAATGTTCCACCATGACCTGATTTTTCTAAAGATAAAATTCTTTTAACCCAAGAATCAATTTCATGCGAAGTTGGACCGGATGGCTTATCTAAATTGATTACACCTTTAGAAATATATTCGGAAATCTCTCTTTCCTCTGGTTTACACCCGAAATCCGGAGAAGTGAAACTTTTAGATTTGACCATTCTATTGAACTTCATAAAAAACCCTTGAATGAATAAATAAAAAAATAGTTAAATAAAAAAAGATATGAATAAATTTAATTATTCATTTAAAATTATAAGTCAGCTAAGGCTGCCTTGATAGATTCTGCATCACCAGAAACATCGATAGAATCTGCAGTTGGTTCTAAGTGAGCTACATTACATCTTCTGTTTTTTACAGCTTCACCAATTACTTCTACAAAATTTTCATCAATAATTTCAACAATCGCACATTTTTTGCCTGCTTCTCTACCAGCAGTTTTAACACATACTCTACCTACTTCAATTGATGCCATTTATATCACCTTTAATGTTGTTGTAATGATTTCTGATATGCTTTCTGGATTAAAGCTATCAGTATTTATAATTAAATCATAAATTTCCATATTACGAATATCAATATTATGAATTTCTTTGTATCTTAAAGATTCACTTTCTTCACGAATGATAATTTCGTTTTTAGCCACATCTACAGATTTACCTTCCCTTTGAGCTATTCTTTTAGATCTAACCTCAAATGGAGTCATTAAACAAATCTTCAAATCAGCATTTTCAACAAAAAATGCAGATAATCTTCCTTCAAGTATTAAATTATCTGAAGATTTAGCTTTTTCAGCTTGACGCTTGTCAATTTCCTTATCAATTTCAGCATTACCTTCAGCAAATTCACTGAATTCTAAAACACTCATCCCTCTTTCAGCAGCCATTTCCCTAAAGATAAAACCTGCAGAAATATAAGGAACATTTAATTTTTCACTTAAAACTTCAGCAAGTGTAGTAGTTCCAGTTCCAGCTAATCCGCCGATTGTAATAATCATTATTTTCTAGCCTCTTTTTTGAAATGTTTACGGGTACAAGCTGAGCATAAGTACCCACCATATGGACGACTAGGTCTTCTAGCTGTTTTTGATAATTTTCTAATTTCATATGGGCGTCCACGAGGAACACCATGTAATACTGCACCACATTCAGCACAAACATGCTTAGATGGTTTTTTCTTTTTATATCTTAAAACATTTACTCCACCAGGAGTTTTTTTATGAACTCTTTTATATGATCTTGATCTAAACCTATTAGCAGGCATTTAATCACCTATAATAATTTTTAATAAATTAATAATTGTGTAATAGCGTATTCAAAATAGAATATTATAATATATATTCCTCATTATTAATAAAGGTATAGTTTTTAGGAGTATTTAGAACCCTTGTTTGAATCCTAGGAATTTTCTTAAAATTTGACTCATACCGAAAGTGCAAATCATATACCATAATAACCAACCAATCCCATATGGAATAGTAGCTTGACCACCATAGAACATACTGCCAATTACATGCCAAAGAGGAGTTAAAGTAACCCAATATACAGTAGTAGGCAATATAATTACCAAATCATGAATTGCAGATGCTCTCATCCAGAAAAATATTAAAATAATCGGAACAAAAGTAACAATCATTGGTTTAAATTGTTCTGACATCATCGCAGTATTTTCTTTCATCATTTCAGTTTGTCTAGCTTGAAGTTCAGCAATTTTTTTACCATCACCTCTTTTCTGAGCATCCCTAAGTTCTTTATTGAACTCTTTCATTTTTGCTTGTTTTTCATTTAATGCATCTTGATCAACCAAATATTTATTAGCAATAGTTGTAATTAAAGATACAATAAATGCAATAATCAATACAGTTAATGCCGGATTACTTGGATTCGGATCCATAGCAAGAATCGGATCGAAAATAGTATTCAAAACACCATAGATCATTCCCATAATATCAAACATAATATACCTCAATAATAATTTATAAATTTAAAACATCCACTAATTTTGAAACAGAAGAATCTAAATGATTATCATGGTTTTCGACGATTTTAACAGTAGCACCTGTTAAAGTTGCATAAGCCATAGAAGTTGCTCTGTTCATTTCTTGATGTAACTGAATTTCTTTAGCTTTTTGAACATCTCTTTGACGAGTATCATCATTTAATCTTCTGTAAATGATTTCATCAGCATTAGCTTCAATTAAAATAAAAAGATCCGGTTGTAATTGTTCTAAAACCCAATTTGGAAGCCCCGGTAAAAATCCGGCAGGTGTGTTAATAGTACAATGAGTATCTACAATAACGTTATCATTTTCAGATCTTTGTTTAATCTCTTTTGCTGCTTTAGCTTGAATTTTTTTTTGTGTTTCAGCTGGTAATTTTCTTAAAGAATCTCTATTATCAGCAATATTTTCATTAATTGCAATTTCAGTCATTATGTCCCCATAATTTAAATGAACATAATCAACTTGTTCTAAAGCTTTATTAAGTAAAGTTGTACTTCCAGAACCTGGAATACCAGTTAATACTACTAATTTCAATTTAATCCCCCGCATATTGTTAAAAGAAAAAAGGAGAAAAATTAATCTCCTCCTAAAACTTTCCTAAGAACAGGATTTGCAGACATAAGCTGTTCTTGAGCCATTTCTTCATAAAGTTTATGAAGAATACCTACAGTAAGCAATACACCAGTACCTCCACCTAAAGCACCAGTTAAATCTGCAAGGAAAGCAATGAGACCTACATAAACACCACTTATAATGGTAAGTGCAGGAATATATTTTTTCAAAATTTTATATAATTGACGTTTACTACTTCTAAACCCTGGTATTTGAATACCGGATTTATGAAGCTGCTCAGAAATCTTTTTAGCATTTAATCCACTGATTTCAACCCATAAATATGAGAATAATATACAACAAGCAATGAAAAATAATGCATATACAAGAACATGAATCGGTTCTGTAATAAACATGGTTAAGTTAGGTGTGGACAATAACCAGGCAATACCATCAACAGCTTTACCATTTTGAAGATGTCCTAGAATTGGAACACCAATTTTTTGGAAAACATTTGCAAATAAAGTAACGTTTACAAGCAATGCACTAGTTAAAATTACTGGCATATTACTTGAGTAAACAAATTTTAATGGATATTTACCAACAGATCCCCTAATTCTACCATGACCTTTAACTTGACCATGAGATATAGGAATTTCTACTTTCATAGCCTCACCGTATAAAACAACTACAAATACAATAATAGTTGCTATTAATGGAACTAAAATTGAGAAGTCAAAAGTACCGCCGGTAGCAAGTTGGATAAATTTAGGAATAATACCTGCTAATAATCCATCTGAACCATTCAAGATACTGAAAGTACCTACAATAATGGCTTGACATACACCAGCAGCAATGAATAAACCAATACCACTACCGAATCCCCATTTTGAAACCACTTCATCCAGATAAATAATTACTAATGCCCCGACAACAAGTTGGATGATCAATATTAAAGTGTAAGAACCATCAATTGGTACTAAATTACCAGTTAATACTAAAACACTTGCTTCAAAAAATGTAAAAACTATAGAAAGAATTTTTTGAGTAGCTTGGAAATGAGATTTATCCTTATGAGAAGATAAATCCAAATCCAAAAGATTTGAACCAACTAATAATTGTAAAACAATAGATGCAGTAACAATCGGACCAATACCTAATGTAAGGATGGAACCGAAACTTCCTGCCATAACTGCTCTTAACTGAGCAAATGAATCAATAGCTCCAGGAGCTAACCCATATAATGGAATTTGAGTTAATATAAAATATAAAACTAAAACAAGAGCAGTCCATTTAAGTTTTTCATTAAAATCTTCTCTATGAACAGGAGATTTTACTTCTGGAACAATTTTAAAGACTGGCTCTAAAAATTCTAGTGATGACATTTTTTTCCTCTAATAATATAAAAGAGAAAAAAGCTATAATTCTATAGCTTCTCCTCCTAATTCTTCAATTTTTTCAACAGCAGATGCTGAAAATTGAGGAGCTGAAATTTTGAAAGTTTTAGTAATTTTACCTTTACCTAAAACTTTGTCGTAACCTAATTCTGTTACATCAATTACAATAGCGTCACCATCTTGAGATGCTTTACCATTTGCAAGTAATTTATCAGCTTGTTCTTCCAAATAATTTAAATTAACAGCATTGACTTTATTAATCATTTTTTGAGGTCTTTTAAAACCATGTTTACCAAAGTGGTTAGGATCATGGATTACAGTCCAGGTCCAATGTTGTTTGCCCATACCTGCTTTTCCTTTTCCACCTTTGTTACCTGCACCTCTACGTTTTTTAGTACAGCCTCCACCGTTGGATCTAGAACCTCTTTGTTTGTTAATTTTACGTTTTGTTCTAATCATAAATATACACCCGATTTAAAGCATTTTCTTTGCTAGTTCCTTAATGTTTTCTCCCCTGTAACCTAAGGATCCACCTTCTTGTACAGATAAACGAATATCTTTATATCCTTTTCTAGGAGGGTGTAAACGGAATACAGGTTTAATTCCAACATCAGCTAATTTAACTTTAGACTCAATTAAAGCTTGAGCTAAATCAGCAATATCTTTGTAATCAGTATTTTCTGCAACGTATTCGTCAGTGACTTTTACATTACCTGGGAGTCTTCCTCTTTTAGCAATGAGTGCAGATAAAGTTTCTGCATCAATTTCACCCCAAGTGATGTAATCCTTAGCTTTTTGAAGCATACCTTCAAAACTAGGATTTTCTTCAACGAGTACTGCATGGCTGATTCTGTTAAGTCTTAACATGTCTAAGGTGTTTGCAATATTTTTAATAACACCAGTAGTTCCTCTAACTCTAATAACTAAAAACATATAATCACCATTTAGTAGTTAACGCCCATTTTTTTGAGGTCTTCTTGACTTGCTTTTACATTACTTAATTCTTTTAAAGCAGCAAACACTGCATTAGCGAAGTTTACAGTAGTTTGAGTTTGTCCAAATGATTGGGACCATACATCATGAATACCGGCGAGTTTTAAAATAGTTTTACCAACATCACCAATTACTAAACCTACTCCTGCAGGTGCAGGGATTAAGTTTACACTTACACTACTGGTTTTACCTTGTACTTTAAATGGTACAGTATGTTCTCTTCCACATA
Source organism: Methanobrevibacter gottschalkii DSM 11977 (assembly GCF_003814835.1). NCBI lineage: Archaea > Methanobacteriati > Methanobacteriota > Methanobacteria > Methanobacteriales > Methanobacteriaceae > Methanobrevibacter > Methanobrevibacter gottschalkii. The sequence continues at coordinate 210,129 of NZ_RKRG01000002.1, read as the reverse complement.
CACAACCCCAATCTCCACAACCTCTTCTTACTTTAATAAGATTGTATTTAGCATTGTCTACAGCTTTTCTAATAGCAGGACCAACCTCTTTAGCTTTGCCTTGGCCTAATCCCACATAACCATTTTTATTACCTACAGCAACAATTACTCTGAAATTAACTTTTCTACCAGATTTATGCATCCTTTGAACTAAGTTAACATCCATTACTTCTTCTTCTAAATCTGGAATTAAAGCATCAACTATTTCTAATTCCATAATCGGAAGACCTTTTTCAAAGATTTCATCGATATCAGTAATGGTTCCATCTTTAACTAATCTACCCAATTTAGTTTTAGGTTCCCATTCATCAATATTAAAACTCATAGTTATTCCCCTGCCTCATCAATATTTTTAATAGTTTCTTCAAAGTTTGCAGGTAAATCTTTAGGATTGAGACCTCTTTCAAAATACTTTGAGAATTTTTTAGCAACTTCTTCAGCATCTAAAGATTCAGCATATGCAGCAATATGTCCTCCATTAATACGATCATCTTCTGGGAAAATGAAATCACCGTGAGGAATTTCTAAACCTGCATCAACAGCACCTTTAAGAGCTGCAAAGACTTTAGATCCTTTAATTGGAGATTTTAAACCAATATCTAAAATTGCACTTTCAACACCTTTAGCTAATGCTCTTTTAGCACAAAGATAAGCAGTTAAGTAAAATGAAGTAAGGTTACCAGTATGTCCTAAATAACCATATTTTGCTAATTGTTTACTTACAGCTGAAGCTACAGTTAAATCTCCTTCAGGAGCATAATTAATAACCTGAACAGTAGCATGAGAGTTAGAAACTCTAACAACTAAACGAGGTTTGTCATAACTGACTAATTTCATTCTTGCTGCATAATCAGTTTTACCTTCTCTTCTTCTTCTGAAAGCTACTTTATAATTAGTTCCATGTGCCATGTTTACTCATCTCCTTTAATTAAATCATGGTCACGGGCATAGTTTCTCATGTAAGATTTACTTCTGAATGCGCCACCCTTAGCCATTTTATATAATTTACGGTAGGTAGTAACATCAATTACTTCATCTTCACGCATTTCTTTAAGATCTTTTCTTAAAGCTCTGATAGTAGTCATCCAAGCTTTTTTCTTAGGAGTACGTGCTTTTTTAGCTCCTTTAATACTACCTCTACCTTTTCTTTTTCCTTTTGCTTTTTGTTCTTTAATTTTCTTAGATCTGTAGCTACTAATACCTTTTTGAGGTTTTGCTTTAATAGCTCCATCATTAATTAACTGCTTTACTCCTTCTCTAGTAATCGCCATAGATACTTCTTCTAATCTTTCTGGATCAATCCAAACACGATTAAGTCCTACTTTGAGGATACTAGCAGCTAATCTTTTTTGAGTTGTAAGATTCATATATATAATCCTCCATACAGCATAGCTGATAAATTTAGATAAAATCTAAATTCCCTTTTTTAATTTAATTTAATAGCTATATCAATTCATAAAAACCCGGAATTGATTGCTTATAATTATGATTTATTTATTTAAAACTTTAATACCAAGTTCTAATGCTTTTGCAAGCATTAAATCTTTTTTTCTTTTCCCGATAGAAGCACTTATTCTAGCAGCTTCAGTAGCTGGATCTAAGTCTTCTAATTCTTGCATATTATGAACAAGAACATCTTTGAATCCTGAAGGGTGTAAATCCCTAATAGCTCTAGGGGTTCTGTAACCAATTGCCGGCATGTCAGGTTTACCAGCTTCATATCTTCTCATTTTACTGGTTTTACCTCTAGGGCGTCTCCATTTGATTCCAAGTTTTTTATAACGAGCATATTCTTGTCTTTTAAATCTTTTATTAGCCATTTAAATCACCGAATTTATTCCCTGCTAATTAAATATATTCCGTCTTGGAATACTCTAGGATCTCTTCCTTTAATTTTAGTTGCTTGTTCTAAATTAGCCATAGTTTGACCAACATGTTCCTTATTAATACCGGTAATTGTTACCTCATCACCTTTAACTGCTACTTTAGCAGAACCAACAATTTTAGCAGTTCTTGGGTGTCTTTCCCCGAGGAAGTTGTCAATTACTACAGTATCTTTTTGAACTTTTACAGTCATTGGAAAGTGAGCAAATACGATTTTCATGTGGTAAGTAAAACCATCAGTTACTCCGACAATCATATTGTTAATGTGTGCCCTTGTGGTTCCAATCATTGCTTTATCTTTCTTTTTAGGAAATACAGTTTCTAAAATAACAACATTTTCTTCTTCTTTAATATTTACATTAGGATAAGTAAATTTTCTGGAGTCTTCTCCATTAGGTCCTTTTACAGAAACCTCATTGTTTTCAATTATAACTTCAACGCCTTCAGGGATTGCAATTTCTTCCCTTATAGCTGCAGCTACTACCATATTATCACCTAATACATGTAAGCCAACAAACGTCCACCAATTCCTCTTTCTTTAGCCTCATTGTGAGTCATAATTCCTTGAGGAGTAGTGACGATTAAAATACCAAAGTTTTTTGCTGGCAAATATCTTTTTTCAAATTTTTCAAATTCATCTTTCTTAACAGCATGACGAGGTTTGATAACACCACATTTGTTAATGTTACCTATTAATTCAACAGTGAATTTACCTGCCCTATTGTCATCAACATATTCAAAATTACCAATATAATTCTCTTTTTGCATTGTGCTTAAAACTTGTCCAATTAATTTTGAAGCTGGAGAAATAACACAAGAACCATTTACTTGTAATTCGTTATTTCTAATATTAGTTAAAGCATCAGCAAGAGGATCCATAAGACTCATAGTAATTACCTCTAATTATATTTTTTAAATCCAATTTTAGGAGCAATTTCCCTAAAACATTGTCTGCATAAGTTTAATCCATATCTACTAATCATAGCAGAGTGGTCTCCACAACGACTACATTTTTTAGCAGCTTTTCCGTATTTTCTTGGCAAAATATCACCTTATTCAGTTACGTAATTAACTTTAAAGTTTTCTTCCATAAATTTCATAGTTTCTTCTTTAGAAATCCTATGTTTTTGAGGAACTTTCTTTTGTTGGATTTTTCTTCTAGAAATTCTGTAACCTGGTTTTTCAAAAGTAACAGAAACATTCATACCGAAAATACCAATATCTGGATTATATCTCATACCTGGAATATCAATATGTTCTTTAATACCAAAAGAAAGGTTTCCTTGTGCATCAAATTGAGTAGGTTTAATATTTCTACTAATACCTTCCAATACCATATCAATAGCTTTATCTGCTTTTTCTCCACGTAAAGTTAATTTACATGCGATAGGTTGTTTTTTCCTAATTCCCCATTCTGGGTTAGTAACTTTGGAAAAAGTTTTAACAGGAGTTTGATCGAACATATTTTCTAAAAGAGTAATAGCACGAGATAATTTTTCACCTGCTTCACCAACACCGATACTTACAGTAGCTTTTTCAATACGTACTTCATTCATTGGGTTCATTTATTAACCTCCAATAAATCAATTACTGGTGCATCATTACCAACTACAAATGCATATTCTTTTAAAGTTAAGAATTCATCTTTAGCACTATTTTCAATGATAATAGTATTTGGATTAGTGGATTTGTTTTCAATAATTTCAGATACAGTACCTAATTCACCGGTGTGTTTACCACCAGTAACAAGGATAGTAGCTCCTTCTTGTAAAGGATATGCTTCAACAATTTCTTGTTCAGGTACTTTTAAACAAATAACATCCCCAACAGAGTAAGCATCTTCATCAATGATAACATTTTTACCATCATGAAGGTTTAATTGAGTTTTTCCACCTTTAATAGTGGTTTTGTTAACAATTTTAGATAATTTAGCACTTGCATCTTCAATTAATTTTAATTGTAATCTTCCTTTTCTATCTAAAAGAACTCTATAAGATTCTTCAGTTTTTGGAATGTCAAGAACATCCATAAATCCTACTGGGAATTTATAATCTTTAACAATGATTCCATTTATAAAAATGTTACCGGAGTTGATAATTCTTTTTGCTTCTCTTGCATTATCAGCTAATTTTAAAACATCTCTAATAACTAAAGTTAATGGAATAGAATCATTAATGGAATGAGAACCTGCGGAAGGTTTTACAGTCCAAGTATCTTCTTTAGGATGAATAGGCCAAGATTTTGGTGCTTTGTATCTTTTAAGATGTTTTCTAGATCCCATTTTAGCCATATTAATTATCTCCTTTATTTTTAATTCTTCTATCGTCTTTTAAATTTGCATCAATAATTACTAAGTTAGATGGATCGACTGGAAGGAAAGTGACAGTTCCATCAGGTTTAGATAAAGTAACTTCTTCGATAGTAACTTTATAAGAAGTATAATCTACAGTGAGAACTTCTCCTTCATGTCCTTTAAAGTCTCCACGGACAACTCTAACTTTGTCTCCTGTTATAACCGGTAAAGATCTTTTACCAACTTTTTCCCTTAAATCTTTACTTACAGAAGCACTTAAATATTTACCACGTGCATGAGCAGGAGCAGTATAACGAGCTTTTCTTTGTTTTCTTGGTTGAATTGACATTTTTTCACCTATACTAAAATATTAGCAGCACTACCTACACTAGGCCATCTGTCAGCTGCTTCTTTTGCAACAGGACCTCTAATTTCAGATCCTTTTAAAATACCCTCTGGAGTAATAATAACAGCAGCATTATCTTCAAATTTAACACGAAGACCATCAGCACGCCTATATTCCTTTTTTTGTCTAACTACAACTGCATTGACAACTTCTCTTCTCATATCAGCAGTTCCTTTTTTAACAGAAGCAACAACTAAGTCTCCAACACCAGCAACATCGAGTCTTCTTCTTACTCCTTTAAATCCTTTTACAGAAATAATTTCGATTTCACGAGCACCAGTATTATCAACACACTGGAGGGTTGCTCCAATTGGTAATGCTTTAGTTACACTTGAGGTTAATGGTTTCATAATATTTACTCTCCTTTAACTTCAACTAAAACAAAATGTTTAGTTTTACTTAATGGTCTACATTCTGCAATTTTTACAGAATCACCAACATTCACATTCAAGCAATCTGGTTTGTGAACATTGATTTTAGATTTCCTTTTTTCATATCTTTCGTATTTTTTAATGAATTTATAGTAACTACGTTCAACAGTAATAGTTCTTTCTGCTTTGTTACTTACAACAATTCCTTCAAGAACTTGACCTCTTACAGATAAAGTTCCATGGAAAGGGCAGTTAGGGTCATTACATGTAGTTTCTGGTTCTTGAACGTTAAGCCCAACCATATTATCACCGTTTATATTTTTTTAAATCTTTTTTTTATTCTATCTTCAGGACGAATAGACAAAATATTACCATCAATTTTAATTTTTTCCCCATTCGGAAGTTCAAACACGAAAAAAGTTCCATTTTTAGGAATCATTTTTTCATTGTTATCTTCTTCTTCAATAATTATGGTATTTTTTGTCTCATCAATAACTGTTCCTTTTAAATTAAGAGAAGGATTCTTCGGATTCATGGCATGAATTCTTAATCCAATGAATTCATGATGAACCAAATTATTTGAAGTAATCATAGTATCATCTCTTAATATAACATTTACAATAAATTATGCAGAATTACAATAATTTAATTGAAAAACATATCGAATAGATGAATTATCTCCTTTTCTTATTATTTTTCTTAGATTCACGAATCTCAATAGTATCAGATGAGAAACCCATGTCAGATAAAACTTTTTTGACCTTAACTTTATGATCTCCTTGGAGTTCTATTTGACCATTTTTAGCAGTTCCCCCACAAGCACATTTTGCTTTAAGGGTTTTTGTGAGTTCTCTTATGTCGATATCGTGTTCATCTATACCTTCGATAATAGTCATGAGTTTTCCAAATCTTCTCCTTACAGTAAAAACTTTCAAAGATTGAACTTCACGTGCAATTTCTTCACAAACACAAAGTTCTTCAGGAAGCCCACATACATCACAAATTTTTGACATTTAATTCTCCTTTTGTTTTTCGTTCATTATTGTAAGAACACGAGCAATAGTTCTTTTTAATTCTCTAATTTTCCCAGGATTTTCATTAATCCCGGCAGCTGCACTTTTAGAAATGTTTTTGGATAATTCAGCTCTGAGTTCAACTAATTTATCTTGAATCTCATCAACTTCCATGTCCCAAATTTCTTTACTTCTTAAAATCGCCATTGTTCCAACTCTTTTAAGATAATTAAATTGAAATTTAACTATCGTCTTCCTCTACTTCTTCAGTAGATTCTTCTTCAACAACTTCTTCTAATTCATCGAGGTCTTCGACTTCTTCAATGATATCTTCTTCGATGACTTCTTCAGTTTCAATATCAATTTCTTCTTCAGTAACTTCACCATCTTCTTCGATGATTATTTTAGGAGGAAGAATTTCAACAGAATCAGGTAATACAGTTTCTGGAGGCATAATTCTTACATAAATACCTAAAACACCAGGTTTTAATTGAGCAGTAGCAAAACCTTCTTCAACTAATCTGATTGAAGGTTCACCACATTTTTTAATGTATCCTTCAACGAATTTAGCTACAGCAGATCTTGAACCTCTAATTTTACCAGAAATGGTTACTTCAACACCTTGAGCTCCTGCACCCATAATTCTACGAATGGTTGAGTAAGCAACTCTTCTGAAGTGCATTCCCCTTTGTAACATATTAGATATTTTGTAAGCCATGATTTTAGGATTAAGTTCAGGAACTTCAACTTCTTTAACTTCAATTTGAGGATTATCTAAACCAAAATCAGTTTTAAGAGTGTTGGTAATAGCTCTTACATTTTTACCCCCTCTACCAATAACCATACCAGGTCTTTCTGCATAAACAACAACCATGGTTCCTAAAGGAGTAATTTGAACATCCATACCACCGTATCCAGCTCTTTCTAGTTCTTTTTCTAAGTATTCATCAATTCTAGTTCTTTTAAGGCCCTCTGTGACAAAATCTTTTTCTATCATTAGTTAGCCTCCTGTAATACAATTTGAATATGAGTAGTAGGTGTATTGAATGGAGTCATTCTACCGAATGCTCTTGGGATATATCCTGGAATTACAACACCTTTATGACTTGAGATATGTTCAATGAATAATTTTTCAGTATCCATACCTTTGTACTCTGCATTAGCTTCTGCATTTTCTAAAACTTTCAATATTTGTTCAGCAGCTTTTACAGGGTATCTACCAGAAGCCCATCCTTTGAGTCCTTTTCTGTGACCAACTTTTTTGTTGTGTCTTTTGAAAGGAACTGCTTTTTTCATTTCAATAACATCTTCTAAGTAATCTTTAGCTTTACCTACATCCATTCCTCTGATTGCACTGCAAATCTCAACACTGTGTTTTGGAGAAATCTTAAGAGATTTTGCCATAGCACGTGCAGTTTTTGCTTCATCAACTTCTTCATTATAAGCATATTTGTTAGCCATGTTCTAATCTCCTTATTTAAGTGGTACAAACATGGATGATCTAGTAGCACCCATACCTGGGTCTCCGTGTTGAACTCTTTTTCTTGTTGGTGCGTATTCACCAAAGTAATGACCAATCATTTCTGGCGCAATAGTAACTTCAACAAAATTTTGACCATCATAAATACCAAAAGTGGTTCCAACCATCTCAGGTATAACAATCATGTCTCTACAGTGGGTCCTAATAACAACAGGACGACCATCTTTAGTTCCTTCTTTATTTAATTTTCTCATTTTATCCAAAACAATTTGTTGTCTTGGTAAGAATCCTCTTTTTAAAGATCTTCTTTGTCTTGCAGGGAATAATTCCATTACTTCCTCTAAAGACATTTGTTGAAGTTCTTCAAGAGTATAACCTTTATATTTAAATATTTTTCTTGCCAATGAAACACCCTCTATCTATCTTTTTAAACCTGTTCTCTTAGCTGCAATTGAACCAACTTTTCTTCCTGGCGGTGCATGTCTTGAAACAGTAGTTGGACGACCAGGATGTTGTCTGTTACCTCCCCCATGAGGGTGATCTACAGCATTCATTGCTACTCCTCTAACAGTCATGAATTTCTTACCTTTAGCTTTATAAGCATGCCATCTTTTACCAGCTTTAAGGAATGGTTTATCTTTTCTACCTCCACCAGCAACTACACCAATACTTGCACGGCAATTAGGATTTAAGTATTTTAATTCTCCAGATGGTAATTCAACAACAGCTTGATTTGCATCATGAGTAACTACAGAAGCATAAGTTCCAGAAGATCTTACAAAACGTCCGCCATCACCAGGTGTGTTTTCAATATCATAAATTGGAGTACCTTCAGGAATTTCAGCAAGTGGTAATGTGTTACCAAATTTAATAGGAGCGGAAATACCGCATTCAATTTCATCATTAATTTGGATGCTTTCAGGTGCTAGGATATATTTCTTTTCACCATTTTCGAATTTTACTTCAGCAATAGGAGCGGTTCTTGCAGGATCATGTAATATATCAATAACTTTACCTTTGATACTGCCTTCTTTTTCTAATGCATCGTAAGATCTGTATCTAATTTTATCTTTGAAACGATGAGAAGCAACACGGTGAGCAGGAGTTCCTCTTCCTCTTCTTTGATGTATTAATCGTTTTCCCATTCAAATTCCTCCTTAGAATACACCTATTCTGACAGCGAGTTCTTCTGCCATTTCTTCTTCAACAAGTTTGATGTATGCTACTTTTACACCTTTAGTAGTAATATGAGTATTAACTTTAGCTACTTTTTCTTCGTATAATTCTTCAAAAGCTCTTTTGATTTGACTTTTATTAGATTCACGATTTACCACAAAAGTAATCACATTATTTTGATCAATTAAGTTCATGGTTTTTTCAGTAACATGAGGTTTAATAATAATTGAGTATGCATTCATAATAATCACCTATCTTCCAATAATTATTGGAATAAACCTCCCAATTTTTCAACTGCTGATTTAGTGTAAATAGTAAGTCTTCCTGCATGGGTACCTGGTGCTAATAATTCAGCATTTAAGTTTTCAGCAACCACAACATCTACACCTGCATGGTTTCTTGCACCTAAATGGATACCTTTATTTTCACCAACAACTACAAGAGGTCCTTTTACTTTTTTGTATTTTCTTCCTCTGGTTTTACCTCTACCTGCTCTGATTCTTTTTCCTTCTTTAGCACGTAGTATATCGTCGTAAACACCTAAGTTTTGGAAAATTTCACGAGTTTGTTTAGCAGTTTTAACAGCTTCAATTTCATCTTCAACAATGATAGGAACTTGTTCTAAATCTGCAACTTTGTGACCTCTGTTTTCAACAATTTCTTTATTAGTAGTTGCTGCAACAGCAGATCTTATTGCAAATCTTCTTTCTTTTATGTTGATTTTTTCATGATGATTTTTCTCAGCTCTAGTAGGGTGTGCTTTTCTACCACCAACTGCCATTGGTACAAATGCTGCTTTAGAACCATTTTTAATCCTAGGCACTCTAGCGGTTCCTCTACCTGAACCCCAACCTTTAGCAGAAGTTCTTTTACCTGCCATTGGATCGTTACCCCATGGTTGTACTCTTGCAGATTGTGCAGAAAGTACAGCTCTTTTGATTAAATCTGGTCTGTATACTTCATCAAAAATAGCTGGAAGTTCAATTTCTTCTTTAACTTCCCCATTAATAGAATAAACATTAACTTTCATGATTATGCCCCTTGTTTAGATTTAGTACTAATATAATTAATTTGAGGGATATCCTCAGCTTTATTATTAGGTCTAATAGGTTGTCTTAAAATTACTAATCTTTTAGAAGGTCCTGGAAGGGATCCTTTAACTAAAACATAATCATTTTTAACAAGTCCATATTTTATAAATCCCCCATCAGGATTGATTTGATCAACTTCATCTGCTGATGCAATTTTTAAAATCCTTTTGTTGAATTCAGTTCTTTTATGGTATCCCATTTGACCTGCTTGAGCTACAGTCCACATGGTTCTTCTAGGAGTCCAAGGCCCGATAGAACCTACGTGTCTACCTTTACCTGCTCTTACAGCTTTACCATATTGAATTCTAATTCCCCATCTTTTAACTACACCTTGGAATCCTTTTCCTTTAGTAGTTGCGATAGCATCAACAAATTCTCCTTCATTGAAGATTTCACTAGCTTTTACTTCATTACCTAATAATTCTAATGCAGTATTCAATTTTTCTTCAGGATTGGATCCTCCAATACCACATTCAAATATATCTGGTTTTTTCTTAGGTACGCTAGTTACTTTTGGATTTGTATGTACTAATACCCTAATTTCTTCTGTGTTTTCTAATGCACCTTGTATTTTTGCAATAGCTTCAGATTTATTGTATTCTTTAGGAAGAGAGATTTTCCTTGAAAGTTCTTTATCTAAATTGTCTGCAAGAACTTCGGTGATTACTTTCAATCCACGAGAAGTTTTTTCATAAGCTCTAATTCCCATTACTACGACCGGAGGTACTTCCAATACAGTTACTGGAGTGAAAACTTCCATACCATTAGTTGGAGAGTTTTTATCGGAATCAGTCATTAAAACATGAGTCATACCGACTTTATAACCTGCGAGGCCGAGTAATTTTGGTTCATCAATTTGAGGCCAAGATTTTACTCTAGGGGTTTCTTTAGCTGCTCTTTTCCTTGGACTAAAAGCAACAGACCCTTTTCTTGGCTGGTGATGTCTTACCATTTAATTAACCTCCTTATTAATATTTTTCCTTATTTTTTAAATTATTTTAATTTTTGTAGCTTAATAGTTAATTTAATAACTACTAATAAATTTTGACAAGATTCTAATAAATACAATCTCATCGAGTTAATAAATAGCTGTAAGCAAAATTACAACTAGATAAATATTAAATTCTAATATACTCTATTGAGTTAAATTCAATTGGAGCACAATAAAGAATATATCTAATGTATAAATAATTCTGTGCTAAGATTATTTTTAGAAAGTCCTAAAAATATCCATGTATAAAAAGTTGAGCAAGTTATCTATTAGAGTGTAAAACTAATAAATCACGAGAATTAAAATCTCATACAATTGAATAAAGAAAGTGTAGCGACAACAGCCTCTTCACTTCTAACAGTTTCAGTTCCTTGTCCAGGAATAGTATTTAATTTAAACAAATCCCAATTTGGATTAGAAACATCCTCTTGAATTGAAGAATATGGGCCACCAAATAAAATAGCAATACTTTTAGATTCATTGAGTTTTGATTTTAATTCATCAAAAATAGAATTAATATAATCCCCATATCTTGTAGTTTCAACAACAAGATCAGGTTTAATTAATTTTAAGCTATTTTTAAGACTCTTAGTAGAAGATATAACATTATATCCCCAGTAAACGTCATCTGGTTTATCAGGTGTGACTATTACTTCTTTCTTAGCAATTTTAGTAATCTTAAAGTCAAAAATTCTTTTAACAGAAAGTTGCTCTTTACAGAATGCAAGTTTATCCATACCTATATCCACATAAGTTCCTTTCTTATTTCTCTTAACAGTAAAACCTTGTCTATAATCACCCACGTCTGGTTGACTATTAATAGGATGATGAGGAGTTCTGAGAGGTGGGAGAATACCAACATGCTTTAATTCAGATCTTATAGGAAATGCTTTTTTCCTCAAATATTGAGGAGTATTCATATAATTCAAAATTTCAGCAATAAATTCTCCATCCATTTCTCCATCTTCATTTTTAACATTATCATCATTATAAATAATAACATTATCCGCTTGAAAAATAGCTAAAGCTCTGCCCAAAATACCTACCTTATAAGTACGGATTTTAAGATCTTTAGACTCCGAAAGAAATGAGTTCGGAATAAATATAGATAGCTCATCTTTATACATTACTTTAAATTATATTAAATAAAGTATATAAAGATTTCCCTACATTTATATATCACTCATTAATTTACACATTTACAAGATATTATATCAGTTATAATATCTGTAGCTTCTTTTTATGCTACCAACTTTTTCATACTCAGAGAATATATTAATATAGAGTATATATTAATCAGTATATAAATATATTGTTTTTTATATTGAAAATAGAAAAAAACACAAACAAATAAAATTTTTAACAATTTTAAAGTTCTGGAAAAATACTTCAATTTTTCCATTAATCAAACATTTAATATATTAATTAATAATATATAACTATTCATATGAAAAATTAATTTGAGGTTTCAAATGTTTGAAAAAGTATTAATTGCAAATAGAGGAGAAATTGCAATAAGAGTTATGCGTGCTTGTCGTGAACTTGATATTAAAAGTGTATCCATATACTCCGATGCCGATAAAACTTCTCTTTATACAAATTATGCAGATGAAAGCTACCCATTAGGAAATCCTTCACCTGCGAAATCTTACTTAAATATTGAAAAAATTATTAATATTGCACTTGAATCCGGTGCAGATGCAATTCACCCAGGATACGGATTTTTAGCTGAAAATTCAAAATTCGGTGAAGAATGTAAAAAGAATGGAATTAAACTCATCGGACCAAGTGGAGATGTAATTAATAAAATGGGAGATAAAATTACTTCCAAAGCACTTATGAAAAAAGCAGGCGTTCCTGTAATTGAAGGTACACCAGAAGGTATTACAGATATTGAAGAAGCTAAAGATATAGCTCGTCAAATTGGATATCCTGTAATTGTAAAAGCTTCTGCAGGTGGTGGAGGTATTGGTATGCGTGCAGTTTATGAGGAAGATGAACTTGTACGTGCAATTGAATCTACACAATCTGTTGCATCAACTAACTTCGGTGATTCAACAGTATTTATTGAAAAATATCTTGAAAAGCCACGCCACATTGAATTCCAACTCTTGGCAGATGAACATGGAAATGTAATCCACGTTGGCGATCGTGAATGTTCTATTCAAAGAAGACATCAGAAACTTTTAGAAGAAGCTCCATCCCCTATTATGACTGAAGAATTAAGAGATGAAATGGGCGGAAGTGCAGTTAAAGCTGCCGAATATATAGGTTATACTAGTGCAGGTACAGTTGAATTTTTATATGATAATGGACAATATTACTTCCTTGAAATGAATACACGTATTCAAGTAGAACACCCTATTACTGAACTTGTTACTAACACTGATTTAATAAAGCAACAAATTTTAATAGCCAATGGTGATGAATTAAGCTATGAACAAAAAGATATTAAAATAACAGGACATGCAATTGAATGTCGTATTAATGCTGAAGATCCTCTTAATGACTTTGCACCAAATCCCGGTAAAATTACAGGTTACAGATCTCCCGGAGGACCAGGTGTACGTTTAGACAGTGGAGTATACATGAATTATACAATTCCAACATTTTATGATTCAATGATTTCAAAATTAATTGCCTATGGAAGAGACAGGAATGATGCAATTAATAGAATGAAAAGAGCATTAAGTGAATATATCATTTTAGGCGTTAAAACTACAATCCCATTCCATAAAGCTATTTTAAGAAATCCTAACTTTATTTCAGGTGACCTGAATACTCACTTTATTGATACTTATAAAAAAGGTATTGAAAAAGAAATGGAAAATGTTATTGCAGAAGATCATGAATATGTTAACAGATTAAAATCAACATTTATGCCTGGAAAAAAAATAGCCGCAATATCTGCAGCTGTAGGATCTTATCAGAATATGGCAAGAAGCCACAATATGCAAAAAAAATAACGGGGATTCGTCAATGAAAGAAGAAATAATGAACTTATTAAAAAAAGAGGGTAAACTTTCTACTGAAACTATTGATGAAATAAAACAAGTTGACATCAATGACTTCAAAAATCTAGTTGAAGAAATTGGAAAACAAAAAACAGAACATATTATTGCTGATGAAATTTCAAAAAATCTGAATACAAAATACATTGGAAAAAATTTATATGTATTCAACGAAGTTAAATCAACAAATACTATAGCCAAATTCCTGTCAACCAATAATATTGCAGACGGTAGTGTTATCATCTCTGAAAAACAAACAGCTGCAAGAGGCAGATCTGGAAAATCATGGAAATCACCATTAGGTGGAGTATGGTTATCCATTGTTTTAAATCCTCATGTAGATCACTCTAAACTTCCTTTAATAACATTGGCTACAGGTGTTGCAGTTGCAAAAACTCTTGAAAAAGTTGGAATTAAAAATCCTGAGATCAAATGGCCAAATGACATCCTGATTAATGGTAAAAAAATTTGCGGCATATTAACCGAAGCTGTGGCAAAATTCAACACAATTGAAAATGTAATTATCGGAGTGGGTATTGATGCAAATGTGGATATTGAAAAATTCCCAGAAGAATTAAAAAATGGCAGCACCACCCTTGAAATAGAACTTGGAAGAAAAGAAAATGAAAATCTTTTAATTAAACTTTTCTTAGAAGAATTCGAAAAAATTAGTGAACTTTTTGATCATGAAGGATATGAAGAAATCTTAAAAGAATGGAGAAAACGTTCATACTCAATTGGAAAAATTGTAGAAGTCAGAGAACCATTCAATAAATATTATGATGGCTATGTGTTAGGCATTAGTAGAGAAGGGGCGCTTGTTGTTGAAAAAATTGATGGGACATTAGAAAAAGTAATTTCTGGAGAATGTATAATCAAGAATTAAATACAATCTCCCTACATTTTTCTTCATTTGTAATTATATCTTGTAATTTTTCAAATGCAGATACTATTTTTTTACCTAGACTGTTTAAATCTAAATTAACTGCATCACTTGATGATAATTCAAATCTTATTGTGGCTGATGCGCCGGGCATTGAAACTGGTGGAATTGTGATTATTCCATAATCTCTTAATAGAATAAACGAGAATACATATGCCAAATCATCATCAGATAACTTATGTGGAACATTAATTTCACTACTTAATCCTTCAGGATAAATCATGACCCCTGTAGGTGATTTTTTAAAATTGCTAAATTTTAAAGATAATAATTTATATAATTCATCTTTTCTTTTGAAACTTTTAATTAAATTTTCTTCTTTGAAATTTTTAATACCATTCACCATTGCAAGAACTGCAGGTGGTTGAGCTTCAAGACCGAATTGATTAACTTTAATTTTAATTTCATCAATTAATTCTGCACGACCGGACATCAATCCTCCTCTTGGACCAGGCATCAATTTATCAGTGCTTGTGATTGCAATATCCGCACCCAAATCACAAGCTTTAGCTTGATTAAATACAACTGTTCTAAGTCTTGCACCAGATGCATCATCAACCATGACAGGAATATCTTTTGCATGTGCCATTTCAATAATTTGTTTAAACTCCTCTTCATCAATTACCTTATGATCCATAGTGGAACCGGTGATGACAACTAATGAAGTATTATTCGGTATTGAAAACTCTTCAAAAACATCAGTTTCAAAGTAATTAGCACCAACCAAGTTACAGCTTCTTGGAATAGATGGATGAGCAGGTAATTCAGCAAGATAATGCACTACATTAGAATCTTTACTAACAAGAGATAATATTGTAGCAAGTATGCCTGAAGAAGTCCTATTTACTGCAAGGACTTTTTCACCACCCATATGTTCCTTTCCAACTTCTTGAATAGCATCTTCAAAAATAGCCGGACCAACATATGTTTCTAAAAGACTAATTTCAGAAGAAGATGCGATAAATCCACCTGCCAGACCTGTTAAATCAAATAAAGAAGACCTGCCTTTAGTTTCAACAAGATTTTTGATGATTGTAAGAGCATTATCTCTTTTTTTAACTTCATCTAAAGAGTTATTAACTATCATCTAATCAGAGTCATCAAATTCTAATTTATATTCATCAAAGAATTCCAATATTGATTTTAATTTTTTCTCATCAATAGGTAAAGAAGTATACTCCTGAGTTTCAGGAATTTCATAGTAATATTCTGCTAATAAAATCCTACCTTCAGGTGTTGTAATGAAAGTTATACCATCTGCAAGTTTATCAGGATTTTTATTATGGAATTCTACATCAAAAGAAACACCTAATTTTTCTGAAAATTTTGCTTTTTCTTCGGGTTCTCTGTTACACTTTCTAATTTTTGTCATTCTTGATTTCAATTTTTTTTCTGCGAGTTCATTAATATCAGCCATAATAACACAACCATAATTTATAGTCTCTAATTTTATTAAGATATAGTATGAAACTAAATTATATATAAGTATTCCTTTTTAAAAAGTTAATCATATAAACTGTTACCTTCACTATCCATAGCCACTATAAGAGGACCGAAATTTTTAACTTTTAAATTCCAAATAGCTTCAGGCATTCCTAAGTCCAACCAGTCAACACCTTCAATTTTTTCCACTGCATCTACATATAATGCAGCACAACCTCCAGTTGCCACTACATAAATTGCATTATTTCTAACTAATGCTTCTCTTACAGTATCATCCATTCCACCTTTACCAATTATAATTTTAGCCCCCATATCTAAAACATCACTTTGATATGGATTCATTCTCATAGAAGTAGTTGGACCAATAGCGACCATTTTATAGTTTTCATCTTCTTTTGTGACAATAGGTCCTGCATGGAACAATGCTGCACCTGAAATATCAAATGGAGCACCTTGTTCAATAATTCTTTTGTGAGCTTGATCTCTTGCAGTTAAAATGTTACCTGTTAAATAAACTACATCTCCAGCTTTCAATTCATTTAAATTTTCATCTTTAATTGGTACATTTAATTTTCTTTCCATCAATTCACCTTTAATTAGTAATAAATATTTATTAAAAAAAATATAATTATATTTTATATAAAATTTTTAGATTTAATAAATTTAATGGCTAAAAATAATAACGAGGAAAATTATGTCAAGTATGAGTAGTGTTGCAGGATTATCAAAATATATTAAAACCTTGCCAAAAACCAAATTCTCAATAATAGGAATGCTAATTATTAGTTTTTTAATTGGAAGCATCTATTATTTAATAGATTTGAATCCGACTATGGGCATTTTAGAAGATTTTATTGCAGGAGGGTTGTTTGGTTTAATCGTATTTGGAATTTCTTCCATAATGAGTGGTGCATTGAATCAGCAGACAATTAGTGTTGTTCATGGAATCAATTTAAAAATTAAACACTCAATGTTTTTATCTGTTCTTTCAATGACAATACTTGGAATAATCATAATTATCGGATGTATAATTTCCCAAATACTAAAAATAGATTTATTTTTAAACTCAATGCTATTCGGTTGTGTTTTAATTTATGGATTCGGCACATTAGTTTTCTGGGCCACATCAAAAGTTAGATTTGTAACTGCTGCAATTACTGGTTTAATTCAGCCATTACTCATATTAGCAATGTATACATTAATTACATTTTTATTCATTGACACAAGTTTTATTGGACCTGCAATTTTACAAATAACTTTAAAAGCAATAGTTGCTGCAATAATATTTGTTATGGCAATATATGCATTCATTAAAGTTATTGCATCCCCATTTAAGAAGAACTTAGGTATTGGTGTTTTGGATTTATTAAGTTTATTTATTGCCCATATGAATGAAGGATCAAATTCCCTTGAAGGATTATTTGAAAATATGAGTGAAGCTATTGATACAATCGTCACATTTGTTAGTTTTAAAACTGAAAATGGAATAAAAGCATTATTTATATCTCCTTCTGTTCACCCTGGGCCTTTAGGGGATCTTGGGGGATCAAATATGCCAACGTTATTGGCTAATAAATTTGACCATTTCACTATGGTTGCTCATGGACCATCAACACATGATTTTAACCCAATTGCAGTATCAGAGATTGATAAAATTGAAGAGTCTGTAAGAAACGGATTGAAAACTGTAGAATATTCATCAAATGCAAGTAGATTTATAAGGTATAATGTTGAAAAAGCAAATATCGGTGTTCAATTATTTAATAAGGGTATGGTTATTTTATCAACTTTTGCTCCGGATGCAGTTGATGATATTGAATTTGGTGTTGGATTGACTATGATGGCTCAAAGCAGAAGCCGTTGCAATGTTGAAGATTCAATAATTGTAGATTGCCATAACTCCTTCACTCCTGAAAGTGGAGAAATCTTGCCTGGAAATTCAGAAGTATTCCAGTTAATTGATGTTATTGACACAATTAATCCTAAACAGGGAAGATATGATGTAAAAGTAGGCTGCTATGAAGATAACCTTGAATCCTTAGATAAACATGATGGTGTCGGAGACAGTGGTATAAAAACAATGATTGTTGAAGTCGGCAATCAAAGAACCGCATATGTACTTTTCGATGCAAACAATATGGAAATTGGATTTAGACAAGAAATTATTGATGCAGTAAGTGATTTGGAAATAGATGAAATTGAAGTAATGACAACTGACACACATACTGTTAATACACTTTCTAGAGGATACAATCCTATTGGAATTGCAAAAAGACCTGAAATTATAGAATATGTCAGAATTAGTATCGAAGAGGCAATAAAAGATTTAGAAAAAGTAGAAGTTGGAACTGGAACTGAAAAAATAGAAAATCTTAACACTTTCGGCCCAAAAAATTCAACTGAATTAATTTCAACAATTAGTTCAGTAGTTGCAGTGAGTAAAATTATAGCTCCAGTTTTATTGATTACAGCATTACTAATTGCATTTATATGGATATTCTTTGGTGGTTTATAGGTAGATGGCGAAAATAGTGTATGCTATAACCCATGTAAAATAGAATGGTGCAATTCCATCCCATAACCATTGGGAAAATCCGGAAATTTCATCACCAGCTATTTTTTGACAAGCTTGACCAACGAAATACAATATAATTACAGCAATAAAAAATGCAAAAATATCATTTTTAAATCCAAACCAGCCTAATGTTAAACCAGTGGAAATGAGAGCAGCAATTATACCTGCAACAATATGAATACTTGTGACTTTAACAGTTATGTCCATTGATATCCTCCATTAAATTAAATATATTAATATGATTTTAGTGAGTTATAATATATTAAGGTATTGATAAAAAAGGTGTTAACAATGAAATCCATGTCCAATGTAGACATTTATACAATAAGTGATGAACTAAATAATTTATTAAGTGGTGCCAGAGTAGATAAATCATTCCAACCTGCAAATGATATTGTAGTAATCAGATTCCATGTTCCTGGAACTGGCAGAATTGATTTAGTAATGCAATGTGGTTCTAGAATACACACCAGCCAATATCCTCTTGAAAATCCCACCATTCCCCCATCATTTCCCATGCTTTTAAGAAAAAGAATTAAAGGAGCTCATGTTGAAAGTATTAAACAGCATGAATTTGATCGTGTAATTGAAATTAAAGTTAAAAAAGATAAATATTACACAATAATTGTTGAATTATTTGATAAAGGAAATATAATCCTTTTAGATGATGAAAACAATATTATTCAACCTTTAAAAAGAAAACAGTTAAGTGCAAGAGACATTAGTTCTAAAAGAGAATACAAATTTCCTGAAAAACGAGGAATAAACCCTATCACAATTACTGAAGAAGAATTAAAAAAATTATTCAAAAATGCAGAAAGTGATGTTGTAAGAACTCTTGCAATGAATGGGCTTGGAAGCTTATATGCTGAAGAAATTATTCAAAGAGCCAATGGAATCATTGAAATTGATAAAAACACACTTACATCACAATTAACAGATACTCAAACTGCAGAAATCTATAAATGCCTTAAAGAGTTATTTGATAATCTTAAAAAAGGAGCAATTAAACCACAAATTGTAAAAAAAGATTCAAAAGAAGATGTTATTCCATTAGATCTTGTTAAATATGCTGATTTTGAAAAAACTTTTTATAAAGATTTTAATGAGGCCTGTGATGAATTTTATTCTAAAAAAGTAAACAGCACCATAAAAAATGTAAAAGAAGCAGCATGGAATAAAAAAGTAAATAAGTTTGAAAAAAGATTAAAATTACAACAAGAAACCCTTGATAATTTTACAAGAACTATAGAAGAAAGTCAACATAAAGGAGAGGTTATTTATTCTAATTATTCCACCATTGAAAATATAATAAATGTTATAAACACTGCTTGGAGTAATGACTATTCTTTTAAAGAAATTGGCAAAATACTAAAAAAAGCTAAGAAGGAGGGAATGCCTGAAGCTCAGATTTATGAATCCATTGATAAAATGGGTATTTTAACACTGAATATTGATGATACTGCATTGAATATAAATCCTAAATCAACAATACCTGAAAATGCTGAAATATATTATGAAAAAGCTAAAAAAGCAAAAAGAAAAACAAAAGGTGCAATAATAGCTATTGAAAATACTAAAAAACAACTTGATGACATTAAATCCAAAAAGGACATAGCGATGGAACAGGTAGAATTACCTAAAAAAAGAATTAAAAAAGATTTAAAATGGTATGAAAAGTTAAGATGGTTCATTAGCTCAGATAACATATTAGTTATCGGTGGACGTGATGCTAACAGCAATGAAATGGTTGTTAAGAAGTATCTAGAACCAAATGATATTTATTTACATGCAGATATACATGGTGCAAGTTCAACTGCAATAAAGTTAAACGGTAATGAATTAAATGACAATATCATCAAAGAATCAGGGGAATTTGCCGCAGCATTTTCATCTGCTTGGTCAATGGGATTCACAACCCAAGATGTATTCTGGGTTCATCCAGATCAAGTTACAAAAACACCTGAAGCAGGTGAATTTTTATCTAAAGGATCTTTTGTAATACGGGGACATCGTAATTATATAAGAAGTGCAAGGGTAAAATTAGCTATTGGAATTGTTGATTATGAAGGTAAAAGAATAATGGCGGGACCAGTTGAAGCACTTGAAGCCCATTGTGATAATTATGTTGTATTAAAACCGGGATTTGCAAAAAAAGAAGCGATCGCTAAAAAAATAATAAATAAGATTAATGAAGATGATTTATTAACACTTGATGATATTATAAGAGTATTACCATCAGGAAAATGCGATATCGATGAAGAGTATCATCTAAGAAAAAAATATGAAAAAAATTAATCCTGATAATCTTCAGGATTATATTCAAAATATTCATCAGGATTCATAACCACAATATCAATATTCGGGTTAAACTGACTTACAAAATTAGCAAAAATTGCAGGGTCTTGTTCTATTGGTGGAAATGTATTATAATGCATTGGAATAACAACTTTCGGATTCATCCACATGGAAGCTAAAGCAGCTTCAAAAGGACCCATAGTAAATTTATCCCCTATTGGTATCATTACCACATCAGGTTTATATATTGCACCAATAATATTCTTCATATCACCAAATAGTCCTGTATCACCACAATGATATATTTTAGTTCCATCTTCAAAGGTTATTAAAAAGCTTGCAGCAGTTCCACCAGGAGCGATTTCTTCAACCATGTCAATATCAGAAGAATGTTTAGCTTCGAGCATTGTAAATTTAATGTTCCTATATACAAAAGAACCACCAATATTAACACTAATATTCCTAATTCCTTGTTTAGCTAAAAAGAGTGAAATTTCGTGAATACATGCAATAGGAGCATTAGTACTATTGGATATTTCTAAAGCATCACCAAAATGATCAGAATGTCCATGAGTAAGCAAAATAATATCTGGATTTAATTCCTCTACAGGGACTTGGCAAGTAGGATTATTACTAATAAACGGATCTATTAATATTCTAACATTATCATCACTGATTATTTCAAATGCCGAATGACCCAACCATCTTATTTCCATTAAGCAGATCCCCCAACAGAACCCATAATAATATTCTCATCTAAGTTAGATGCAATATTCCAAGTTTTTTCGAAACTAGCACGAATGTTTGAAATAGACTTCCTGTCATCATATATCGCACCATATTCCATATCATTCTGACCTTCAGATATAATCATTGCATGAGAATCATCAGTGATTAAATTAACTGTATGAACTTTAGGGACAGTCTTAATATGAACACCTTGTTTTAAAAGAGATGAAATTAAAAACATATAAGACATGTCTGATGTATCAAATTCATCAATAATTACTCTTGAATAACTTGTAGGAACATGAGATAAGAATCTATCTGATAATTCATTTAAAGAAGGAATTTCCAACATGATTTCTTTATTAACATAAATTGCTAATTGGTCAAAAGCTTCTTGTGAAGTAATAACAGAATCATTACAAAGTATATGGCTACTGAGTGATTTTGGAACAGGTAAACTCTCAGGGTCATTAATATCAATTTTAATATCTCTAGGCTGTTTCACTTCAGGAGCCAATGTATGATTATTAACAGCTTTTTCAACAGGAGTTGGTTCTTCTAAAGCACGTTTAATTTCATCAGATTTATCAGTTTCCACAACAAACGGAGGCATTTCTTTTTCAAAATAATCTGATTGACGTTTTTTAGGAGTTCTAGTAACTTTCAAAGGCCTTCCATAATTAGGAGTGAAAACTAGCTGGTTATCTAAATTTAATTCTTTTTCTTGCCTTGGAACAGTTCTTAATACTCTATTAGGATTATCTTCAAAAGAATCTCCATAATACTCACTAGGAGTTGAATCATTATAATCTTCAATGCCTAAGTCATCATATTCTGCATCGTCAAAATCATTATAATCATGACGGATTTTTAAAGGTTCTTCACCAGTAAAATTTTTTCTTTCAAAACTTGAATTACTTTCTTTAGACTCTAAAAACTCTTTAATTTTATTTGTTGTCCTATCCGCATTAGATTCCACAAAATGACTAATCATCATAATTATTCCTACAATTGCAATGATTAAACCAATTATTAATAAGATATCTAATAAATTATACACACTTGCCTCATAAGCTATGAGAACACCAATTACAAATAAAATAAAACCTGAAACTAATTTTATTGTATTTCCCACGATTTCACCCTTATAACTTTTTAATCACTCTATATTTAACTACTATATAATATCTAAATAACTATTTATAAATCTAATGGAAGAAAAACACGAAAATAGTTAAAGAAAAATTAAAAAAGAGATTAGTATTACTTTTTTATAATATAGTAATATTAATATATTAAAAAATCCAATTTAATACTGGTGAAAAAACATGAAAAATATGAAAAAACTCATCAAAGAAAATTCTGGACAAGGTGCTGCCGAATATATATTGCTCTTTGGAGGTGTGCTTGTAATCGCACTACTTGCATTAACAATATACAGATCATATATGGAAACAAGTGATGTCAGTTTAAAAGCTAAAGATGACATAATTGATGTAAGAAATACCATACTTGACAACAGAACCCATGTTTAGAAAAAGAATTGACAGCAAAGGCCAAGGGAGTGCTGAGTTAATTTTAATCATTGGTGGTTTAATTGTTGTTGTACTCCTAATAGCAAGTTATATATCAAATATAACTGAAAAAACACAGACAAATATTCAAAATTTGTTAAAAACAGAAAGAGATTTCTTAATAAATAAAATATAAATAGAGAGTAAACCTCTCTATTTTCCAACTAGAATTGAAGTTAAAATATCATTCCAAGATTCAGAATTGATATTTTCTAAATTCAAATCAGTTCTTGTTAAAATTCTAATATCTTGTGGACATGCTTTCACACAAGCACCACATAAATTACAGAAAGATAAATCAGTTACAGATTTTCCATCAACAATTGAAACTGCATTGCATGGGCAAACATCTTGACAAGCATGACAAGAATCACCCTTACAGATTTTTTCTTCACTTTCAACTAATTCCAAAGTACCATCAAATGGTTTAGTTATATCAATTGCATCAACAGGACAAACTTCAGAACACCATGAGCAATATACACATAAATCTTCTAAAATCATTACATTTCCAGTAATTTCCGGAACTTCAATTTCTTCATTTAACATGCATGTAGAACAGATTTGCTTAATAGCATTTTCAGGACAAACCTTTTTACAAACACCACAGAAAATACATTTAGAAGAATCAACATCAATAAAATTATTTAATTTATCAACAGAAGATATGGGAATATTTTTAATTGTAATTGCTTCAGCAGGACACATATCTGCACAAAAAGAGCAATATATGCAATCTTCCTCATTTATTTCAATTTCCCCCCTAACTAAATCAGCAGGATTTGGAAGATTCCTCTCAAAAATTATTGCATCACTAGGACATATATTATAACATTTACTACAATACATACATTCTCCATCATCAACAACAGATTCTTTATTCCAAATAGGATAAGACTCAATGTTTTTAATATATTCCCCATCAACAGACATGGATAAAGCATCAAACGGACAAGCAATAGAACATAATCCACAGAACACACATGAATCTTCTTTAATAGAAACTAAATCCATTTCAATTAATCCACGAGCTACTGGAACTATGGGTCCTAATCTTAAAGAAGAAGTCGGACAAATATCCGTACAAATACCACAACCAACACAATTTATATCATTATATGATAAATTACGGTGCTCTTCACCATTTCTTTCTATATTAAACATTATATCCCTCATACTTTAGATATAGCTTGATTTGGACAGTTTTGAATACAAAGATCACAATCATCACAATTTTCAGGTATAATAGATACATCACCATCTTTTTCTATGATTGCACCTTGCTCACAAAGTTTAATACATAATCCTTGTACTGGACAATCTTTAATATGTCCACATAAATCAGAATCAATTTTTACTGCCATATAATCACCTCAAAAATATACACAAAACAAATTATGCAATTAATTATTTATCGAATTGTATTAATAAACATATCGATATATTTTGGATTATTCAACAACATTTCCCTTTTGATTAATCTCACCACGTCTAATTCGTGTTGAAGATATGGGATTTCCATCATAAGCTAGCACAAAACTTACTACGACAATATCAAGAGGTTTCATACCTTTAGAAATTCTAATCTCATTAATTTCAACTGCAGTAGGCTCAGTCTCTTCACTAACAACTATAGCATCAAAATCCTCATCATATATTGTAGTTCCATACGGATCATTTAAAGGAATTACAACAAAATCTGATTTATCTGAAAAAAAAGCCTTAAGATTGCTCATTCTCTCTTTACAAGGGTCAATATCTCCTTTTAACCCTCCAAAAGCATCAGAGGTAACACCAATTTCAATTTGGTTACCCAATTCAAAAGCAGTTGTTAATAATTTTTTGTGCCCATCATGAAATTTATCGAAAGTTCCACCAACAGCCACTTTACTATATTTCTTAGAATTCATAATATTGTCCTAATAGTTTGCTAAATAACTATTTATTAGAACTATTATAAAAATTAATAGCAATAAAAAAAGAAAAAATTTAAAAAAAAAGATAAAAATAGTTAATTAGAATGGAAGACTGGAATAGTATCCATTAAGCCTATAAGACTTAGTATTCCAATTAGCTATTTTTCCTAACGAGTTTCTAGAACTTGTTGCATCAGCAACAGTCCAAGTATTATCAATCAATACTTGAGTCCAAACATGCCCATATGTACTTCCACTAGAAAATGTACATGACCCATGCACATATCTAGTTGCAAGACCTGCAGTTCTAAACATAGCAGCAAGCAAATGGGAATGATCAACACAATTTCCAGATTTAGCATTCAATGTTCCAACAGCACCGTGTTTAGTATCATAATAGAAACTATATGAAATTGTATCTCTCACATAATTATAAATTGCAGTTGCTTTAGATTTTTCACTCTTCAACCCATTAGTTAATTTGCCAACTAATTGTTTAATTTTAGCATTATTAACCTGGCAATTAGTTGATGCTGCCAAATATGCTTTTAAGTTTGAAATAGTATTTTTAGAGTTAATATTACTATCTGAACTAGTACCACTTAGTGATTTTATTTCAACAAATGATGGCAATCTATCATCATCACCATAAAATGCAACAACACGAGCAAACGCATAAACTAAACTTTTATAACCAATAGTTCCAACTTTAGAACTAACAGTATTAGGTACACTACCTTTTGAATCAGAATTTTTCACAACACTATTTGCAACTGAAAGATAATCATATAAATTACCTGCAGCATATGTTGATGAAGGATTACTTGGACCATCGACATTTTTAACATAAATTGCAGATTTAACATTAGATTTTAAATTTACAATAGCTTTTGAAACTAAATATAAATATTGATTAGTTGAATAAGTAACACCCCCAATATTAACTGTGGAAGGTAATCTATGATTTTTTTGAATATACTTTTGCACATTTCCAGATGCAGCAATAATTTGCTTAATAGTCACTTTATCAGCAACATATATGTTAGATGAACCTGAATACTCTCCTTGTGAATATTTAACATTATGAGTACCTGCAGATAAAACACCTAAATTTACTTTAGCAACACCTTTTGAACTAGTTGTAGCTGTGTATTTTTTACCATCCAAAATAAAAGTAACTTCTGTACTTTTAATCGGATTATTCTTATAATCCAATAATTTTACTGAATAATATGCAGTTTTACCTACTGCTACATGAATATTTCCGCCTACAAATTTAGTTCCTTTAACTGAAATATGTTTATATATAGCGCCATGTGCATAATAATTATTAGAAAGTACTGTTTTAACAGAATAATAACCAATATTTAAACCAATAGACTGCTTAGCCACTCCATTTGAATCAGTAGTTTTAGTATAAGTTTTTCCGTTAATTGTAAATTTGACTTTAATATTTTTAAGAGGGTTTCCAAATTTATTTTTTACAACAACTTTATAAACAGAACCATCTTTATAGTTCATCACTAAATCCCCTGCTGATACTTTAGCAGTTTGTTTAGAAACAACAATTTTATTTGAGCCATAACAATAATTAAAATAACTTGGAGTTAAATACTGATATTTAATATTGTAAGTAGCTGGTTTTACTGTAGGGACAGTTAAATAAGCAATACCCTTTGAATTAGTTTTTTCAGTATAAGTTTTTCCATTAAATGTTAATTTCACTTTTTTATTAGCTAAAACTTTACCATTTTTTGTTAACTTAACCGCAAATTTAGATCCATCCTTATATTGCATCTTCAATTTTGAAGATGTAATTTTAGTAGTTGGATTTTTTACATACAATTTTCCAGATCCAGATGAACCTGAATAATATTTGTCTCCTGAATATGAATAACTAATATAATAAGTACCTTTAGAAAGAGCAGGAATAGACAAAGTAGCTTTCCCATTCGAATTAGTCTTAACAGTTACTTTTTTATTATTATATTTAAATACTACATTTTTGTTTTTAATTAAAATACCGTGTTTAGATTTTAAAGTTACAGTAAATGAATGTTTTTTATTAGGAGTAATATATGTATTAGTTGAACCATGGGTTAAAGTTGTACCATCTCTTAATGAAATACATTTATTAGACAATTTTTCACCAGAATATGGATTAATTGTAGTAATAACATATTTTCCAGGAGCCAAATTAACTGGTAATTTAGCGACTCCATTTTTATCAGTGGTTTTAGTATAAGTTATCCCATTAACTTTAAATGATACTTTAGTATTTGCTAATGCATTATAATTTTTCCAGAATTTTACTGAATACTGGACAACAGGTCCATAATATTTAGTAATATCACTTCCACTAACAGATGACAATACTTTAACTTTCTTTGAAAGAGCTACAGCTGCATATTTGGAACTACCAGCGTATTTAATTGCAACAGTATATGTTCCTACAGACAAAGCTGCAGTTTTAACTGATGCAATACCATTTTTATCAGTAGTAGCAGTGTAAGTCACTCCATTAACTTTAAAAGAAATTTTTTGATTGCTGATAGAATTACCTTTAGTATCTTTCAAAGTAACTTTGAAATATGTAGCGGATTTGGAATAATGTGTATCAACTACATCAACCTTTGCAGATACTTTAGAACTAGCAGCTAAATTATCATCATTAGAAACAGATAAAACATCACTACGAACAGAATTAGTATTACCTATTTCAGCATAATTAGAAGCTTGAACATTTCCATAATCATCCTCATAGTTACTTAAAACATCACTATCAGAATAATTGTTCAAATTATCATCATGAGAATTAACTAAATTAGCCTCTGAGATAGAATCCTCGTTAGAAACTTCTAATTTATTTTCAACAGACAATGAATCAACATTATCAGTCATTAAATTTGAATCTTCTGTATTTGAAGCATTATTAAATTCTGTTGCACCAACTACCCCCAAAACTAAGAAGAACATCAATGCAATAGAAATAAATAACACTTTGTTTTTTATCGAAATTTTTCCACCTCTTGGTTCTCATTACGAAAATTTTATAGTAAAATATGAGTATACTAAAATATAGTATTTCATAATGAGTAGATAAACATATGATTTAATATTATATAAATGTTTTTAAAACTTTAAAAACTTAAAAACACCTTAAAAATATGTAAATTAATTAAAATAGACTAAAAATATGTATTAATTTAAAATAAAAGAATAATTAAATGGAAATAAAGAAAGATAAGATTAAATATCTTAAATTTGATTTAAATTTTTAACAATCGGATGAAAAATAAAATTTAAATCAATTTGGATTTTATAATTAAAATAATAAAGAATTAATCCATCATAGTGAAAATTAATTTCTTATTGTTCAAAATAAAAAAAATAACATCCGTATTGATCATTAAATTATAAATAAACAATTTAATCTAATAAAAAGAAATTCACTAAAAAATATGAAATAGTGATTGTATGTTATATGAAAAAAATATATTTCAAAAAAATATCAAAAATATGAATATTCACATGGGATTGGCCTATCCAAATATTTATAGGACTGCAATGTCTTCATTAGGATATAATATTTTATACAATAAGATTAATGAACGTGAAAATACTTGGTGTGAGAGAATAATCTTTCCCAATACTAATTCAATAGAATCAAACACACCCAGCAAATATTTTAATATTATAAGCTTTACTGTCCAATTTGAAGAAGATTATTTTAATGTATTAAAAATGCTCAAAGATGCAGAAATACCTCTAAAAAGAGAAGATAGAAGTGAAAGTGATCCTTTGATTATTGCAGGAGGTCCATGTGTAACTGCAAACCCTATGCCATTATACGATTATATTGATATTTTTGTAATTGGAGAAGGTGAATTTGTTATTGATGAAATTTTAAATACATATAAAAAACATGGAAAAAATTTAGAAAAATATCTTGGGTTGCTTGGAGTTTACATTCCAAAGTACAACAACAGAACAAAAATAAACATCATACCAAACATGGATAACACTTACCACATTACAGAACATATTGTGAGTAAAAGTGATGATGAAAATTATCAGACCATTTTCAATAATACCATAATGTTAAATGTTTCAAGAGGATGCACAAGAGGTTGCAGATTTTGCATGTCAGGATATTTATACAGACCCATGAGAGAAACCAAATATAAAAAGCTAATTGACATTGCAATTAAAAATCGTGAAAATACTGGATTAAATAAAATTACATTAATAGGGGCTGCAGTTTCAGATTATAGTGATTTAAAAAATTTAATTGATGGTTTAGAAAAAGAGGGCTTTCAGATTTCAACACCTTCCCTAAGAATTGAATCAATAACAAAAGAAACTTTAGAATCATTAAAGAGAAGTGGATTAAAAACTATTACGCTTGCACTGGAATCAACTGAAAAATTGCGAAAAGTAATTAATAAGGAAATACTGGAAGAAAAGATTTTTACAGTAATAAAAAATGCTATTGAACTTGATTTTAAAATTAAACTATATTTTTTAATTGGAATACCTGGTGAAACTATGGAAGACATTGAAGAACTTTGCCAATATATGAAAAAAATTGCAAATATGCACAAAAGTATCAAAAATGTAAAATTTAGTGTAAATCCACTTATTCCAAAACCACACACACCATTACAATGGGAACCTTATGATTTCAAGGATATTAAAAAGAAAACTAGATATATTAATAAAGAAATGAGAAAATATAATGTAAAGTGTGAAAGTCCTAAAAAAGGATTAATCCAATATATACTGTCTTGTGGAAATAGAAGCATTGGTGCAATTATTGAAAAAACTTTAACAAAAAATCCTACATTAAAAGAATGGAAAGAATTACTACCAAAATATGATATTGATGATGTATTGCCTTGGGACAATATTGATGTAGGTGTAAATAAGAGATTTTTAAAAATAGAGAACAAAAGATTGAGAAGTCTAAAACAAACCCCCTGGTGTGAAACAAACCCCTGCTATAATTGCGGATCTTGTGAAAAATAATTCTTGGAAAAAAATTAAATTACAATAATAATATATTAATAAAATAGAGGCAAAAATTATGATAAATCCTGCAAGTAGAACAAAATCAATTGAATTGTCATTAATAAGAAAAATGTTTGAAGTGACAAACCCAAATGCAATAAATTTAGGAATCGGCGAACCTGATTTTGATGTTCCTGAAAACATCAAAAATGCTATGAAAAGATCAATTGATGAAAATGATACTCATTATACTCCCAATAAAGGATATATTGAACTAAGAGAAGAAATTTCTAAAAAATTTAAAAAAGAAAATGACATAAACACAAATCCTGATGATATTATTGTTACTGTAGGAGCTAGTGAAGGATTATATATGTGTACACAGGCATTCGTTGAAAAAGGAGATGAAGTATTGCTTCCAAATCCAAGTTTTCTTTCTTATGAATCATGCATAAAGCTAGCTGATGGGAATATAGTGCCAGTTGATTGTAAAATGGAAAATGAGTTTAAATTAAAAGCAGAAGATGTTCAAGAAAAAATAAGCAATAAAACAAAAGCAATAATTTTAAATTCACCATCTAATCCAACAGGTGCTGTGATGGAGAAAGAAGATATAAAAGCTATTGCAGATTTATCCATAGATGAAAATTTTTTAATAATTTCTGATGAGATATATGAGAAAATTATTTATGGAAAAAAAAATTATTCCCCTGCAAAATACAGTGATAATGTAATTACTTTAAATGGATTTTCAAAAACATATGCAATGACAGGACTTAGAATCGGTTATTTAGCTACTACTAACGAAAATTACACAGAACAATTACTTAAAATACACCAATATAACATTGCTTGTGCCAATACAACTGCACAAAGAGGAGCATATGAAGCATTGACCGGACCACAAGATGAAGTTGAAAAAATGGTTTTTGAATTCCAAAAAAGACGTGATTTAATTATCCGTCGTTTAAATGAAATGGAATATGAAACAGTAAATGCAGAAGGTGCATTTTATGTATTTCCAAAAATTGAAGATGAAGACTTCGTAATGAAAGCTGCTGATGCCGGAGTAATTACAGTTCCAGGAATTGCGTTCGGAACAAATGGCAAAAATCATGTACGTATGTCTTATGCAAATTCATATGAAAATATTGAAAAAGCAATGAATATTTTAGAAGAGCGTGTAGTTAATGGATGAATTAAGAAATAAAGGTGGTAAAAAAGCTGTAACTGTTGCAATAATTGCAAATACATTTTTAACCGTTTTTAACATTATTGTAGGAATGCTGTCTGGAAGTTATGCATTAATCTCAGAAGGAGGGCATACTTTATCAGATATTACAACAACAATAATTGCATATATTGGATTTAAAATTGGTCAGAAGCCAGCAGATAAAGAACATCCACTAGGACATGGACGTGCTGAGGCAATAAGTGGATTAATAATCATGTTATTTTTAACAATGGTCGCTTATGAAATTATGAGTGGAGCTATTGAAAAATTATTTAATCCATCAACAATCACCACACCAGACATTTATGCTGCAGTAATGGCTATTTTCGGAATATTTATCAATTACATAATAAGTGAGTATATTATTAGATTAGGTAAACAGATTAATAGCCCAGCAATCGTGGCTGATGGAAAACATCAAAAAACAGATATTTTTTCATCAATTGCAATATTAATTGGAGTACTTGTATCAAACATAGGTTATCCTATATTAGATCCAATTATTGGTTTGATTATTGGATTTTTAATTTTAAAAACAGCATATGGCATTGGTAAAGAGAATCTTGACAATATTATGGGTAAAATTCCATCTGAAAAATTTGTTAATGAAATAAGAAAAATAGCAAATGAAAGTAGCGATTATGCAAACAATGCACATAATATAAAAGTAGATTATTTAGGTTCATATGCTGCAGTAACATTACATATTGAAATCGATGGAAATATGACATTAAATGAGTCACATAAAATTGTACATATTGTCCAGAATAATATTATTGAAAGAATACCTGATGTAAAATATGTGAATGTCCATGCATGTCCAAAAGGATTGGATTATAATCATAATCAAGAAATAGATAAATAATAAAAACGCCGGGACCGGGATTTGAACCCGGGTGGTCATAAGACCATCGGATTAGCAGTCCGACGCCGTACCAGGCTGGGCCATCCCGACAGTTATAATAAAACAAGTATAATAAATTATATGTCTAAACTTATTTATAAAGTTAATTATTTTTTAGAAATGGCATGTCTAAGAGTGGACTAATCTCAAAAATATAAGTAATCTAAAAAACCCAACTCCACCCCGGGATTCTACAAGCATTGTATGTTAACAGTAAAGCTGCTCCCTTCCGGGCCTGACCCATTCCCATATCAAAGATGACTAATTTTTACCCTACAGTAAAAATTTCATCACCACCAATCCTGTAGGACGAGGTTTCTACATTGTTTTTAATAGGCTCATATTCTTTTAAAAAGCCGCCTCCTAGACTTCAACTGCACCAAAGGGGGTGTGTGCTTACAGAGGACCCCTAACCCTCCAGTCTAGCCATAATAATATATGGGTTTAATATTATATAAAGGTTAGTAAAAAAATCTAAAAAATTGAAAAAAGTAATTAGTAAAAATTTTCTAGAAAAAATGAAATTATAGTAACTGAGTAAAAATAGATATAATTTAAAAAAAATAAAATTAAATAGGTTAATTTAGAATATTTCTTGGATAATATCTCCATCAGAAATAATACCTACTAATTTTCCATTTTCAACAACTGGAAGTTGATTTAATATACCTGAAGAAACATTATCTTTCATTATGCAAACAGCTTCTTCGATAGTACTATCTGGAGAAACAGTAACAACAGGAGTTATCATTATTTCTTTAACACTAGTACCTAATTCATATTTATCTAAAATTAAATTATGACCAACATCAGTTGCAGTAATAATTCCAATTAATTCATCATCTTCAACAACTGGAAGAGAACTAATTTTATTTTCCATTAATTTTTCAAATGCAAATACAACATCAACATCTGAAGTAGTAGTTAGTACATCAGATGTCATTATTTCCTTAACTTTCTTATCTAACATCATTAACACCTACAAATTTTTCCAAGATAGCACTTACCATTTGATTAATTGTTTCATTAATCTCAATATTATTGATTATGTGAGAATCATAAATCTTTGCTTGTTCAACAAAAAAATCTTGAGTCTTTCTAATTGATTCAAAGTTTTCCATATAATTCTCAAGAGATCTTTTTACCCAAGGTTGACTACATCTTAAATAAAAACGTTGCTTATGTAACTCTTCATCATCAATCATTAATGTAAACATGATAATATTATTATTTTCCATTAAATCTTTACTGATGAAACCTGGAACGACATGGACTCCTTCAATAATAATACTAATGCCTTCTTTAATAGACCTTTCGATGATTGCTTCAATTCCCACATTAACAACATCAGCATGAGTAATAAAACCTTCAACAATCTTATCCATTTTAAGAGATGGTGTTCTTATACTTTCATAAGCATCATAACTAGACTTATGAATTACGGGACTCAAATCTTTTGAAACAATTTTACGCATTACTTCACGAATCATGTCTGTACTTATAATATTTTTTAACCTTAATCTATTAGCCAATTCAAATGCCATTGAAGAAGTACCTACACCAGAGGAACCTCCAATAAGAATAATCAATGGTTTTTTAGAGTTCCTAAGTAATCTTAGACTTTTATATTTTTCTGCAATTTTTGGATCTACCGTAATCAGATGATTTAATACAATATCTGCTAATTCATCACGAGAAATAACAGACATATCCTTTTTAATCAATTCCTCTTCAATTTCACTAGCTAATTCATATGCTCTTTTAGATCCAATATAAGAAATATTGAGTGAACGAGACATAATTCCCTTGGAAAATGGTTCTTTGTATTCTTCACCATCAACATTACTAGTAACCCAAATCATGAAAATCACATTAAATATAATTAAATTTATAAAATTAATGTTAAATAAAATTTGTTATTTGAATTCCTAGAAAAAAATAAAATTACAGTAACTGTTTAAAAATAAATAAAAAATAAGAAAAAAGAGAATAAATAATTTATTCATCTAAAGAAACAATGCTTATGTCATAGTTTGAACCATCTTTAATATCAATTAAGACAGCACCATTATCTTTAAGCATACCAGGATTTGCTACATCAGTAGTTGTTCCAATTTTACTAAGAGATTTAGCTTCATGTATATGCCCACAAACATTAATTTCAGGTTCAAATTCATGAATAGATTTTTGAATTCCAGAACTGCCTACATGTTCGCCATTGGAAACTCTGTCAGCATCAGTATTGAATGGTGGAGCATGAGTGGCTAAAATTTTTACTTTAGGAACTTCGGTATTGTATACATAATCATAATTTGCCAATAAATCATAAACTGATTTATAAATATGATCATCATCTGTTTCGCCAGGAGTGTTAAATGGAGTTGGATTAGAACCGCCGTAACCAAATAAAATTGCATCCCCATAAGCAACAATATTATTGTGAAGACAGAATGCTACATCATTAATAGCATTGCATATCCCCTGTGGATCACAATTACCTGGAATAGCAATTACATCAACATCATATTCATAAAGTTTATTAATAAATGTCTCTACAAAATCCAAAGGCCCGAAGTCAGTAATATCCCCAAGAATTAAAACTAAATCAATATCATTATTGCCTAAATAAGTGTATAAATTTTCATTTTCTTCACCATGAATGTCACTTATTGCTAAAATTTTTGTCATAAAATCACCTAATCATCTAAAAAGAAAGATCCCATCTCTTTTAAACCAGTTTTGAGGTCTTCCTGGTCACCATGTAATTGAACAGTCATATCATCCTCAAATTCGATGATTAAACCATTCCATTCTGCAATTTCTTGAACTCTTTCTTCAGCTAAAGGAACTTTTAAGTTAATTTTGCCAGTAGTTAAACCCGGTGGAGTATTAACTAAGAATTTTGACCTAGATTTGGCAAATTCAAACAATTCTTCACCTTTCATGACTTGTTTTAATAAATCAAGCCAATAATCAACATAATTTTCACCTTCTTCTTCAGCAATAGTTAAAAGAGTTCCTTGGATATTATTCAAAGCCATTTCTGCTTTAGCTAAACCATTGATCAATTCAGGATGGGAAGGATCTCTTTTATATGAACTAATTGAAGACCTGATTAATCCCATCTCAGGGTTAATTCCATTAGGTATTTCATACCCCTTTTTTGTCAAATCTATTATGAGATTTTGAAGAACTAACCAGTTTTGCTCAGATGGTAAACTCATAAATGGCCACCTATAATTTTTAAAGTAGTGTGATTAATTTTTGCATCTGCTTCTTTTAATTCAGCTTCGATTTCTGCAATACTTGAATAAGCATCTAAGAATAAAACATGATGAGTAGAAGTACCTGCAATGTTTAAAATAGCCATTTCATCAGTAGGTTTAAGTTCTCTTTTATCTATAGTTGCTTTAAATTGAACATAAGGTTCGTATTCTTCTGGAAGGTCAGAATATTTGAATATTCCATCTAATGTTGCTACAAACATAATTTTCACCTCGTATTTATATAACATTTATTCATATCTACATACTCATATATAAACATGTTTACGAATAATTCGTATAAATACAAACAAAAAAATTTAAAATAAAAAAATAGTTATCATAACGATAACCGATATCCAAAATGTGTTTTTAATGTCTAAAAATAAGATAAAAGGATTGAAAATCCTTAAATCTATTCACCTAATGCTTTTTTGACAGCAGAAGTTGCATCAATTTTTTGAGCATCAAATGTTAAATCTTCAACTGGTAATCCAATAGCTAATCCATATAATTGAGCTAAGTGGAATACAGGAATTGCAAAATCAGTTCCGTATCTTTCATTAACTTCAACTTGACCTTGGTCAAATTGCATGTGACAGAATGGACATACATTAACAATTGCATCTACACCAGCTTCAGACATGTGTTCAAGTTTTTCTTTAGTGTAACTAGCAGTAACATCTAAATCTCTGGATCTTAAACCCCCACCTGCACCACAGCACATCATTTTATCTTTGTAGTCAACAGATTTAGCACCAGTAATTTCTACAAGATCATCTAAAATAGATGGGTTTTCAGCTTGATCTTCAATACCAATAGTTTCAGTAGGTTTTAAGAAGTGGCATCCATAGTGAACAGCAACATTTAAGTCTAAAGGTTTTTCAATAAGGGAAGCTAATTTTTCAAAACCAACATCATCTCTTAAAACTTGAGCGATGTGTTTTACATTAGTAGTTCCTTTGTATTCTCTTCCAATTTCAGCTAAGTTAGCATTAATTTTAGCTTTTTTATCTTCATCTTCTTTTAAAATATGATTACATTCAAATAATGAACCAAAACATCCATTACATTCTGTCACTATGTCTACACCCATATCTTCAGCAAGAGTTAAGTTACGTGCTGCGACAGTAGCCCAAGTTTCTTCATCAAAAGAACCGAATACACCAGGAGCAGGACAACAAGAAGCTCCTTCCATATCTTTTAATTCAATATCTAATGCTTCAAATAATTTTCTGGTAGCTTTTTCAACACCAGGATAACGGTTGTTCATAATACAACCTAAGAAGTATGCAATTTCCATATTATAACTCTCCTCATAAATCTATTCTTTTAATCCGCCGGTTGCTTCATCATAACCAATTAATTCATCAAAGGCGGTAATTTTACATAATTTCTTTACTTCTTCTAATGCTTCAGGATAAGTGTGAGTTGTTGGTGGTACTTCTGGAAGACCAATTTTAACTCTTAAAGCTTTTATTTTATCATTAATAGGTACTGCATGACCAGTATTTAATACATATACACCAGTCATTTTGTGAGATTTAGCCATGTATCCTGCATGAGCAGCGATGTTACGTGCTTTTTTGATGATTTCAACAATTTTAACACTTCTGAGACATCTTTCTTGACAAGTGTAACAAGTAGTACACATCCATAAAGCATCATCAGCAATAACTTCTTCTTTTAAACCTAATAAACATTTTCTGACAATTTGTCTTACTTTATAAGGAGTTCTTCTTCCAGATGGGCAACTACCACTACAGGTACCACATTGGAAACAGTGTTTTACAGTTTCAATTCCAGCATCAATGAACTCAGCAGTAAAATCTGGATCACGATTAGTATCGTTTAATAATTCTTTATCAGTTAATAAAGTCATAGTATCTCTCTTTTTATCTTTATCATTTGAATTTTCTTCAACTTCCTCAACAACATCTTCATCAGTTGTTTTTTCTTCATCTTCAATAGTTTTAGCTTCTTCAGCAACAATTTCTTGTTCTTCAGGAATTGTTTTTTCGAAAGCTTCAACTTCTTCCGCAATTTCAGATGAATCTTCTACGATTTCGATGTCTTTTTTGAAAGTTAAATCTTTTTTACTATCTTCCATTTCAGGACTGATAGATTCTTCCATTTTTGAAGATGTAACTTCGACATCATCAGATGTGTTTGATACATCATTATTGATGTCAGTTTCTTCTTTATCTATGTCTCCTTTAAATAAGGATTTAAGACGATTTATTATAGACATTAAAAACACACCTCGGACAATCATTGGATTATTTCCTCAAATCCTTAATTATAATTTTAAAAAAACAATATATAAAGGTTACTAAATTTTTTGATAGTGTAATCAAAAAGATTACATTTGATGAAAAATTTTTATAAACCTAAAGAAACAATAATAAAATAAAAAGTAAATAGGAACGAAATAAATGATAAAAAAATTCGAAATTAAATCACATGATGGACCTGGAAGAATTGGAAAAGTTGATGGTGAACTTACACCCAGAATATTTTTTAAAGAGGAATTAAAAATAGCTCCAAACCAAGGTTCTGCACACAATATCGATCGTGAAATTGCCGAATTTAATGTAAAAGAAACATTAAAACTCGCTAAAGAAAATGCTGAAACCTGTAACATTGCCGTGATTCAAGGTTCAAAATACATTGATTTAAGAATTGAATGCCTAAAAAAATTAGAAGAAATCGGATACAATGGATTTATAATAGCTAATGGTGATGCATTACTAACTAATTCAAGAGAACTTGTTGATATTATTATATCCCTTAAAAAAGAAGCTAAAAAAACAAGTTATTTCATATTTCCATTCGCAGAATTATCTTTCATGCCACTTTTAACATATATGGGGATTGATGGATTTTTAGCCGATTCTGCAAATTATTACAGCTACATGAATGTTCTGCAAACTCCAACTAAATCATATGACTTAAATAATTATCCTATTTATGAAAATATTTCACAAAAAGACTTAGAAAAAAAGAATCTTGAAAACATGAAATTTGTAATAAAAGAAATTCATGTACACATGAAAAACAAATCTTTAAGAAATCTTGTAGAAGAACGCTCAGGCACCACTCCACAAAATATCTCAACTTTAAAAATACTTGATAAAAATCATATGAATTATTTGCTAGAGTATACGCAAATATTCTAAAACCTTAATGATGAAATCATATTCTTGAATTCGCGCTCTGATTCGCCTGAAACATCTAATGTCCTTAGTTCAAAAATATAAATTTCCCTATTTTCTATAAAAACATAAGTATGAATGTCAAAGTTGATTTCAGGAGTGTCCATATTGGCATGAACTTTAATAGCATTTTTATCTGCGATCTGAACAAAATCAGAAGATAAAATAACCCCTCCATCATCAGAAATTACATCTTCCATGAAAATTTTATAATCATCAAGATTTGTAGCAGTTGGAAATGAAACTGCATTGAATAAATTATCCTGCCCTTTAGACAATGTTGCAATACAATCTGGATTAGATAAGATATCGGCTTTTTCAACCTCCCAATTATCAGGATATTCAAAAGTAATTTTTCCAGCATTAAATGTTCTCATGAATTATTCCCCTTGTTTTGTTGATGAAACTTCAATAGTTTCAGGTTCTTCTTCAATAGTATCAATATATTTAGAAAATGGTTCTGGGAGCTTCGGCATTACTTCTTTTAAAATTTCAGCAGCGTCAAGTTCTAAAGCTTGTCCGGAAAGCAATTGTTCCACATCAAAGTCAAAGTCAAATGGTTTAAGCAAATCATCGGTAGGCACTCTTAAATTAATTCTTTTTTTGTTCAATATCATTTTAAGGGTGCTGGTATTTCTAATTTGTTCATTCATATCCTCAACAGTGCTTTTTATTTCATATGCTATAGCTTTATTCTTTTCATTTACATCATGTTTGGATTTTTCAATAGATTTTTCCAAGTCTTCAACAAGTTGAGCGTTTCTTCTGTTAATGTTATCTCTTGCCTCATCAATAACAACATTTATAGCATTTAAAATAGATTTATTTAACTCGACATTATAAGCTAAAATCATTTTATTTTTATAATCCAATTCTTTAAAAATAGCTACTCTTTCATCATCAATTTTAGTAATTTTCTTATTTAATTTATGAATTTCATCTTTTGCGTTTAAAAGTTCATCTTTATAAGTGAGCTGTTCTTTAAGAGAATTAACATCATCAAAAAATGATCCTTTAAGAGTTTGAATCTGACTGTTTAATTTTTCAATTTCAGCATCTTTTGCTTCAAGCCTATTATAAAATTCATCAAGTTTTGAATCAGAAAATTGATTATCAAGTAATGATTCATATTCCCTTTTTGCCAATACTTTTACCAAATCATTATCTTCAAAAGGATCTTCTTTTTTAAGACTTACTTGTTTTTGTTGAGATTCTTTTTCAACAATATTTCCCTCTTTATCTTTACTAGTATATTTTTTAGTATAAACTCTAACAGTTCTTAATTCCTCATTATCCATTAATGACACCCACTCTATAATAATAAATAGAATAGTTTAATTTAAATAGTTAATGCTTAAAAAAGAAAAAAAGAAAAAAATTATTTAAATTTTTCCTTTTCAATCCATAACAACATTGCTTCTTCAATAGCTTTTGAGTACCATCCAGTTTTGAATAACATCTTACTGGATGCGATTTTGCGAAAATTCAAATCAATGTCATTATTGATGCTAATTGTAACACGTTTGTTTCTAGTCATAGGAATAGATAGTGCATACAAGTTAATAAATGTTTTAGTGTAGTTTAAGAGCAGTTTGATGTGTGATATTCAATATTGAAATTAGATTACTTTTCAATAGATTACCCAAATAAAATATTACCCTTGCAATTGACAATTAGCCTAGATATTACAAATTTTATAAAAAGTTTGATTAAAAATAATATCCTTTTCAAACTAGAATAATCTAAAATAAATATATGCTTAAATAGTCATTAATTATGAATATTTTTTCATTTATCAATAGGGTGTCCGTCAAAATTAGTTTTTGGCAGGTCTGTTGATTTTTAATTAAAATATTGTCACGTCGAGTTTTAATTGGTGGATTACTGATTTTTTTTCGCAGAAATTTTCTAAATCTTCTGTTGAATTTTTTATTTTCTTGTTTAATGTTGTATAATCTGATTAGATTGTATGCTAATGCGTCTAAGTATAGTCTTATATTCTGTTCGTATCATTTCCGATGACTACTTCTTTTTCTATTTGGAATTGTTCTTTTAATATTTTCCAAAATGGGT
Source organism: Methanobrevibacter gottschalkii DSM 11977 (assembly GCF_003814835.1). Lineage (NCBI taxonomy): Archaea > Methanobacteriati > Methanobacteriota > Methanobacteria > Methanobacteriales > Methanobacteriaceae > Methanobrevibacter > Methanobrevibacter gottschalkii. The sequence continues at coordinate 169,197 of NZ_RKRG01000002.1, read as the reverse complement.
TCTTCAACGCTTGATCTTTTAGTATATTCGTCTTTTATATTCCTGTTTTTTTCCATTTTTTGGTTCATTGCTTTTTGCATTTTATGATCCGTATTCTGTGATGGTTCTGTGTGTTTGTGAGGCTGAGCAACATTTGTTTCGTTCTTTACAGTTTTTACATGATTCATAATTGTTGTAAATTCTTTTTATTTTGTTTGGTTTTTCTGGGTCTTTGTGTGGTTCAATATATTTTCCAAAGAAGTGTAAATATTCTCCTTCTGGGCATTTGAATGCATCTAATTCATAATTGTATTCGAAAATGGAGTCTTTATGATATTTGATTGGGATTTAATTTCCCTATTTTTTCTTTTGGATTGTTTTCTATTGGGTATTAATCCATCAATTTTATTATCTGCCAAGTAAAAGATAAAGGGTTATTTTGATTTAAATATATTGTGTCAGCGCTTTATGTATTTTTGGTATTTTTTGTATGTTTTGTATTGCTCTTTCTGCGATTTTAGTTTATAATGGTCTGTAAAGGGTTTTGTGTGACGTTTTATTGTACAGATTAATTTGGTAATCGTAATCGACTGCAGAATTGGGATATTGTAAGCAACCATGAAGTTTTTACTTTCTTTCCTTTCATAAAATCTTGCTTCTATATCGTTTAATGGTATTTTATCTTGTCCCTGTAAAATGTAAATTGTGTTTCAATGTCATATTAATAGTTTTATTTTATCTTCGACATCCATGTCTTTATATTTCCAATATTTTTTTGAGCGGGTTTTTGAAGTTTATCAAGCTTTTTCTGGCTAATATGTAGTCCATTGAAGTAATTGAGTAATATTTTGAGTTATCTTTTTTTGATAACATTGTTGTTGGAATTGTAATGCTTTTTTTAATAGTTCCATCAAAGGGCAACATTGATTAAAATCTGTTAATTTCAAATCTGAAGCCTCTTTTTTTAAGGTCATTTGAAGCAATACTTCAAAGTAACAGCCGTATTCTCTCATGTACCTTTGAATTGAGCGTTCTTATGGTTGTACATCATCATAAAACAAACCTGTAAACATCATGGTACCTTGCCATTATCTGCAATAATACTTGGCACTTTCCACATGCTCTATTTTAGCATAAACAAGCAATTTTAACATGGAATCAATAGGCAAGGACTCTCGTCCTTTCTTCTTTTTAGGTTCTTTGATATTTAACATTGGATAAAAATTCATCAATAAAAATCCACCCACAAAACGAGAAATATGATCTTCCGGGAATGTTGCTATCTAAAAGTTACAATACCTAATTTTACTCTGATTCTTATCAATTTTTCTTAAAACCATAAAATACAACTCCAAAATAACTAACAGTTAATATTAACTATATAAAACAAAGTATATAAACTTAACTATTATAAAATCAGTTAAAATCCAATTTAACAAATTAAAAATTACTATAATTAAATTATACAAATTTTAATAAGAATACATTTAAATTAAAGCAAAATTAAAATAAATAAATGAAAAATAAGAAAAAATAAGTCAAAAATTTTCCGGCACAAAATCAAAAAACTAATTTTGGCGGACACCCTTCTAAAAACGAAAAATAAATTGATATGTTTCAATTCCAAAATACCAACCAGTTTGAAATAACATCTTACTGGATGCAATTTTGCAAAAATTCAAATCAATGCCATTATTGATGCTAATTGTAACACGTCTGTTTCGAGTCATAGGAATAGATAGTGCATACAAGTTAATAAATGTTTTAGTGTAGTTTAAGAGCATTTTGATGTGTGATATTCAATATTGAAATTTGAAAAAAAGTTTAAGTTAGATAAGGATAAATTATATCCTTATCAACAAGATTATTCATTATGACCGCAACATCTAGATGGATCATGTGGAATATTTGGATCATGATGATCAGGGTAAGGTTTTCCACATGTTAGTGGTCCTTTTCCACGAGCGGACCCACAACATCCCCCTCTTCTTTTGTTGTGTTCTAAAATAGAATTTATATCTAAATCTTCAACTTCACCCAAATATTCAATTTTTTCACTGTGACATTTAGGACATATGGAATGTTGACCATTTAAGGTAATCCATGTAAATCCACATTCATTACAGTTGTATTTTAAATTATCATTCATAAAATCATCCCATGGCTTAAATTTTATATTCTACACATTCCTCTTCCCTGTAATGAAGAACCACATTCAGGACATATTTTAGTTCTACACGGAACACCTTTAACTTTTGGTTCTTCATAACCACATTCAGGACATCTACATTTATCTGGTGAACTGCCCCTTAACTTATCTCTATTCAATCTTTGGATATTCTTTGAACCACAATCTGGACATTTTTCATAAGTCTTTTCAGGATTTGACCATTGAAATCCACAGTCATTACACAAATATTTATTTTGATCAATCATAGTATCACCTCTAACTACAACAATTCTCCTACCTTCGATCAATGAGATAGCTAATTTATGCCTTGCAGAATTTAAAATCCTATGAAAAGTGGATTGTGAAATGCCCATAAATTCAGCAGCATCAATTTGTTTAATGTTGCGATAATCTTTAAACCTAATAGCTTCGAATTCATCTACAGACAACTCAATTGGTTTTCGATTTTCATTTAAATTATACTTATGACATTCAACAACTCTTCTCATTCTTCTAGGCCTTACCATAATTTTCTCCCCAATACTTGTTAGGTATTATGAATATATATTCATAACTATTTATAAATGTTTCGTTATAAAACATATTAAAATAAGTCACCAGAATTATGAAAATTAACTTTACGCTTTTAAATTTATTCAAATAATCAAAAAACAATAATAAAAATCATATTATGATTAATTAAAGTAGTATAAATCAAAATATTCAATAATTTGTAGGTTTATATTAATTTTATTTGAATCATTAAACAATATTATCAGTTTATATATTAAAAAAAATATAACTTAGTATACAAGTAAACTAATAGAGGTTTTTGAAATGAGTATAAAAAAAGTCGTTGTCGCAGGCGGAGGAGTACTCGGTAGTCAAATTGCACTTCAAACAGCATATTGCGGATTTGATGTGACAATTTGGCTTAGAAGTGAAGGATCAATTGAAAGAGCTCAACCAAAACTTGAAAGATTTAAAAACATCTATGTTGACACTCTTGAGAAAATGAAAACAGATGCAAGTGCATACTGCAGAGGTTTATCTAAAAAAGCAGATTTAAGTTCTGAAGAATTAGATGCTTTAAAAGAACAAGCGCAAAATGCATATGATAGTTTAAAATTAACAACAAGTTATGAAGAAGCAGCAAAAGATGCGGATTTAATTATTGAAGCTATCTCTGAAAATCCAGAACAAAAAATTGCATTTTACCAAGAATTAGCAAAACATATGGAAGATAAAACAATACTTGTAACAAATTCTTCAACATTGCTCCCATCAATGTTTGCTGAATATACTGGAAGACCTGAAAAATATCTTTCATTGCACTTTGCAAACACAATTTGGGCAAATAATACTGCTGAAGTAATGGGACATCCTGGAACCGAGCAAAAATACTATGATGAAGTTGTTAAATTTGCTGAAGATATTAACATGATTCCTTTAAAACTTAAAAAAGAACAACCAGGTTATATCTTAAACTCACTTTTAGTTCCATTCCTAAACGCAGGACAAGCATTACTTGCAAATGATGTAGCAGATCATGAGACAATTGATAAAACTTGGATTCTAGCAACAGGTTCTCCTGCAGGACCATTCCACATTTTAGATATTGTAGGACTTGAAACAGCATATAATATTGTTATTATGAATCCTGAATCAAAAGATCCTGAAACTACCCCTGGAAAAATTGCTAAAATGCTTAAAGAAAAAATTGATGCAGGTGAAACTGGTATTAATGCTGGAAAAGGATTTTATGAATATTAATCCTTTTTCATTTCTTTTTTTAAATTTAAATTAATAGCCCGATGAGTTAATTCATTAAATATTTGCATAAAATTTGGATCTAACTCATATAACCCCATTTCAGACTCCCATTTTTTATTTATATCATTCATAATTGGAATAAAATCGTTGCCTTTGTCCGTTAATTTTAAAATAAAATGACGTTTATCTTCAATAGATCTTTCACGTAAAATCCAACCCTCATCCTCTAATTTTTTAACCGCTTTTGTAATTGCACTTTTTGTTAAATGCAAACCATCAGATAAATCTTTTTGATTTAGTTCATCACTTTCATGAATCATTATAATGCAAAGAGCATGTATCAAACTCATATTATATTTAGAAAGCTCATCATTCAGATATTTTTTATGATTTTTGTGGAATATAAATAGAATATCTCCCATCCTATTTGAATCATAAAAGCCCATTGTTTTTTCAAATTTCATCAAATATAGTTTATATAAACAATTATAAATATTGTAAATACTGCACATATAAAATCAGATAACAATATTTAAATACTATTAAAATATAAGTATTATACGATATGAAGTAAAATTCATGTCTTTAATGAAAAACATCAATCATTTTATAATCTCCAAAATGTTAGAATATATTTCATTAGGGAAGTAGAAATGACAACTACTTCCTCTCCCCCCATTTATTTTTCAATTAAATACTTCAAAATAACTCAACTATTTTTTAAAAAGATTCAACAGATAAAATAAAAAGATTTAAATAACCAAAAAATAAAAAATAATAAACGATATGATATAATATTCATATCAATTGTAGGCATCAATCAATCTCTTTTAATCACTAAAAAGCCAAAATATCTAAAAGAAGTGGGAAAAACAGTACTACTTCTAATCTCCCTATTTTTAAAGATTAAACAATATCTAAAAGTTTAGAATTTGCTCCTGCAATTTCAACAAGATATTCTGCTTCGACAATGTGAAGTTTTGAAGGAATTACAATACAATGAAGAGGACCCCCAAAGTCGAAATCAATTAATTCATTTATGGTTCCTGCTTTAACACAAACATCTTTTGAGCCGACACGTGCAATACCAACAGCTAAAGTATTTTCATTAATCAAACCATCCCTATCCAACGTATCATGAATATTCATCAAATATTCCAAACCTTGATTAACAGTCATATAACGGTCTTTATGAGCTTGAATGTCAAGTAAAACCAAAGTATGCAAGTCCATTTTTAAATTTTCCTCAATAGCTTCATAAGGAGATTTTGGATAAAAATTATAATCTGGAAAAGGAATTGTTGTTACTTTACCAAATTTATATCCTTGAAGACCTGATATGGCTGGTGCAGAAGATAAAATAGATGAACCGTGAATAACCTCATAATCAATACCTTTTTTAGAGCATTGAACTAAAAAATCACTGTGAGTAGTTGCAATTAAAGGATCGCCACCCATAATCAAAGCAACATCTTGTGTTTTAGCCTCTTCAATGAATTTACTTTCCTCTTCAACTTCTCCCCTAACTAAAATTTCAATTTTTTGACCAACTAACTCTTCAATAGCGTTAAAATTTGAACCAAACAGTCTTGAAGTGAAAAATTCAGCATAAATTTTATCAACATTTCTCAAACATTCCAATCCTTTTAAAGAAATATCCTTTTCATCGAATAATCCTAAACCCACTAAATAAAACATATATATTATATAATAATTTAAACATAAAAAACTTTATGAAATGTGTAAAAGTTCCATTAAGACAATTAAATGATACTCGTATAAAATTAATGGAAAATGGTTTAATGAATATGGAATATAAAATAAAAACTGATGATAAATGGGGATATATTCCAGTAAATGAATATGTTAACGATTATGAAATTGTTGATGTTGAACTAGAAGCAATGAAAAAATTTCCACATAATTTTGCTGAATTACTCAAAGATGAGTTAAGCTCTGAAGAAATTGAAAATTTAAGGACATCATTTGACACAATTGGAGATATTGTAATTCTAGAAATCCCTGAAAACTTACAAGATAAAAAACAGATAATTGGAGATGCCGCACTTGAGTTTACAAAAAGAAGATCAATTTACATGAAAAAAAGTGCAGTTAAAGGAACAACACGTGTTCGTGACTTAGAATTTTTATCAGGAGTGGATGATACAGTTACAATTCACAAAGAACATAGTGCTAGATTAAAATTAGATGTTCGTGAAGTTTATTTCTCACCAAGACTTGCAACGGAGAGAAAACGAGTGATGGAAAGTGTTGAAGATGGTGAGAAAATCCTAGATATGTTTTGTGGAATTGGACCATTTCCAATAGTAATAGCACACAATAAAAATGTTGATATTGTTGCTGTTGACATTAATAAATCTGCAATCAAATATTTGGATGAGAACATTAAGTTAAATAAATTGAAAGGTAATGTAAAAACTTATTGTGGTGATATAAGACAAGTTAGTGATGATTTTAACTTAAAATTTGATAGAATAATTATGAACTTGCCTGGCCTTGCTTATACTTTCCTTGATGTTGCAGTTGATTTAATTGAAGATGGTGGAATAATTAATTATTATGAGTTTTCCGATTCATATGACCGGGGCGTGAAACGTTTAACTGATGCCTGCAGTGCAGTTGGAAAAAAAGTTGATATAATTAATTGCCGTAAAGTTAAATCCACATCCCCTGGAGAATGGCACATATCTATTGATGGAAAAATTAACTAAAAAAAGTTTAAAAGCCATATGCAAATATTAAATTTGAATATAATGCACTTCCTCATCAATGAATTCAACATTCTTAATAAATAGAACATCCTTAAAATGATTTCCATCACCTAATGTACGATTCTCCAAAACATTGCATGAAAATATCTCCCGGAAATAAGCATCACAAACATAAGCGGAAGGAATTTTGTCTGCATCCCACTTATCCATAATTACAATTTCATCATTTGATTTGAAAACATACTTATCCCCTAATGATTCCATCCATCTTAAAGTTTCAACATCATATCCCTCATAATAGGAATTGTTTTTAATATCATCAGTTATTTTAGAAAGCTCAATTGGACCTTCAGAAGACACATTTAAAATAGTCCTATTTGAATTACTTGAAGAATCATTATTAGCATAAACTAAAAATAATAGTAAAACAGCAATAATTACAACAATAACCAATATTACAATTTTTTTATTCATTTTAATGCACCAACTGCATTATTTATTTAACTAATAAATTCAACAGCCACAAACATTCGATAAAATAACTATAAATAAACTTATATAAATAATATCATGAAAATGCATTTCATTTTGTTAATGTTAAAAAAATAGAATATAATTATTGTTTAAATCGGATCAATAATTCCTTTTTCAGTGATAATGCCCGTGATTAATTCTTTTGGAGTAATATCAAATGCGGGATTAATTACTTCAGTATTTTTTGGACAAATTCTTGCACCACCATAATATCTAACCTCATCACCATCCCTTTCCTCAATAACAGTATCAAAGATAGAAATATCATTATCAAAAGTAGAATATGGAGCAGCTACATAAAATGGAATATCATGGTGTTTAGCAGCAAGAGCAACCATAAATGATCCAACTTTATTTACAACACCTCCGCGAGCAATCCTATCTGCACCAATGACCACTTTATCTATTTTTCCCTGTGACATTAAAAATCCTGAAGCAACATCCGGAATTAATTTAACAGGAATATTCTCTTGTTGCATTTCCCATACACTTAAGCTTGCACCTTGTCCACGAGGACGAGTTTCATCACAGATTACATTAATGTTTTTTCCCTGCTCATGTGCCGCTCTAAATACTCCAAGTGCTGTTCCATAATCAACACATGCAAGAGCACCAGCATTACAATGAGTTAAAACAGTATCCCCATCATCAATAATCTCAGAACCAAATTTTCCAATAGCCCTATTTGTTGCCATGTCTTCTTCATACATTCTTAATGCTTCGGTTAATGCATCATCACTATTTAAAACTCTATCCACAGCCCAAAATAGGTTTACAGCAGTTGGTCTTGCAGTTTTAATTTCTAAAGCAGCTTTATTTAAGTCAACACCTTCAATATCTGCAAGTGCCATTCCAAAAGCAGCTGAAACCCCAATAGCTGGAGCTCCACGAACGATCATGTCTTTAATTGCTATAATAACATCCTGATAATTTTCGCAATAAACATAAGTTAATTCATCAGGAAGCTTTGTTTGATCAATAAGTTTTAGTTTATTATCTTCCCATTCAAGTGTTTTCATATTAACACCTTATTTTAAAAAAAAAATATTATTAAAAAGAGAAAGCATAATTAACGTTAGTTTCTAATTTTAATGTATAAAAATACAATTAAAGGTTTTATAATTATGCTCCCATCTATTTTAATATCCGAAATGGATTGATTAGAAATGTATTATAAATACATTGTTTAATACTTTTAACATTATCATTTATAAATTTTTATGAAAAAACCTTAAAAAGGCTTTTTTTAGTAATACCTAAAAAATTATGCGTTTTCAGTCATTATTGGAACAACTTGTTTTTTACGTGAAACAACACCTTCAAGTAAAACCATGTTGTCTTCAAGTTTAATGTCATATGATTTTTCAACAAGATCAGCATTTTTTCCAAGTGCAATAACTTGTGAATTACTATTTACAATGTCAGTTATTAAAAGCATGAACAAATCTAAGTTTTCTTTTTCAATAATTTTATTCATACCTTCTTCTAATTCATCCTTCATTTCTAAAACATCAGGAATACTAGCAGTATTTACTTGATTAACAATAGACTTTACATTTTTAAAATCAATTTGTTTTGCATCTAATGCTAAAATCTCCTCAATTGAAAAACTGCTCAAATCAGTTCCGGCTTTAAGCATTTTTAAACCATATTCTTCTACATCAATTTCAGCAATTTTAGAAAGTTTTGTAACAGCTTTTTTATCATCTTCAGTAGTGGTTGGAGATTTTAAAAGTAAAGTATCAGAAATAATAGCCGAAAGCATTAATGTAGCCATTTCCTTTGTAATTTCAACATTGTTCTCTTCATACAATTTACATAAAATAGTTTCAGTACATCCAACTGGTTCAAATCTTAAGAACAAAGGATATGAAGTTTTTAAAGCTAATTTATGGTGGTCAACAACTTTTAAAATGTTTGCATTTTCTAAATTCTCAACAGATTCGGAAGGAGAATTATGATCTACTAAAATAACATTAGCATCATCTTCAATATTTTCTAAAAGCTCAGGTGCATCAATATCTAAATAATTTAAAATAAATTCTGTTTCTTTATTGATATTTCCTAACCTATAAGCTTGAACTTCTGTATTACCTAATTCCTTTTCTAAGTTAGTCATTACTAAACTTGAAGTGATTGAATCACTATCCGGACTTTTATGTCCAAAAACATAAGTTTTAACCATATTATCTTTCCTCTTGATAAAATAAATATTAATTTATTAGTTTGTATTTTATCCATATTTAATATTGCTATAAAATAGACGTCCATACATAATTTTTTATTGTATGTCCCCTACATAATATCAAATAACAAAATAAATTATTTAATCTATAAATACATTGATGAGTGTCAGCCAAAAATCTAAAATCAATTTTTGAAACTGATTAAAATTACTTCAATTCAAAAACAAAGAAAAATTTGTATCGAAAAAATTACTTTTGGCGAATACTCAAATAAATAAAAAACAATAATTGAAAATTAACAGATAAACTAAAAATAGTAAAAATAAGAAAATTATTTAGTAATGACTTTGTGGAGTCATTCCTAAATGATGGTCTTCGCTTTTTTTACCTGGAATTCCATAAGCATCCGCTCTACATTGAGTACATGCTCTAAACACAGGTATAATTTCTTCAACTTCTTCTCTGACTTTTTCCATCATAGAACAGTCAGGCCTTTGCAAATGTTTCATTTTTCCTAACGGAATCAAAGGCAAAATATTCATTAAAGCTGCACCACGTTTTTCAACTTCACGAGCAATTTCAACAATATGTTCATCATTTACTCCGGGAATTAAAACAGAATTAACTTTAACTACTAAACCATTAGCTGCTGCTTTTTCAACACCTTCTAATTGATTTTTAATTAAAATTTCCACTGCTTCATAACCTTTGTAGACTTTTCCTTCGTATTTAATAAATGAATAAATGTCTACAGCAATATCCGGATCAATCGCATTTATTGTAACAGTGACGGAATTCACTCCAAGTTCTGCAAGTCTATCTGCATATTTTGGAAGTAAAAGCCCATTTGTACTCATACATTTAATTAAATCAGGTTGTTCAGTAGCTAATTTTTCAAAGAATTCAAATGTTTCATCATTAGCTAGTGAATCTCCAGGCCCCGCTACCCCTACAACTGAAATTGGACCATCTGCAGTAACATCATTAATATGATTGATTGCATCATCAGGCTGCATAATACAACTTGTTACACCAGGTCTGTCTTCTTCGTTGTTAATATCTCTTGTACAGAAATTACAAAAGATATTGCATTTTGGTGCAACTGGCACATGTGCTCTTCCGACTTTATCATGCATTTTTTCATTAAAACATGGATGTGCTCTTGTAATATGTGCAAATCTTGAACCTTTGTGTTCATTCATAATACCACTACTCCTTAAAATATAACTCCTGTTAATTTCTATTGTTACGAACAAATATATAAAGTTTTCTAAATACCTTTGTTCAACTCATCAATAAATTCCAGAGCTTTTTCAATCCATGCATCTTTAATTAACTCATCAGTAGCTACAACAGTCACAATATCTTCAGTAGACAAATCTTTAATGATTTTAAATCCTTCAGGCAATATCCGGAATACTGCATCATAAATACGTCTTCGTAAATTAGAATGAGGATCATCTACAACAATAGATCCTAACTCAGTGAAATCCCCTTTAATTTCAAGCTGATATCTATTTGGTTGATAGATTTCATCTCTTGAAAATCTTTTCCATAATTCTTTAAGAATATTGGGAAGATAATTCTCATTATCAATCAAAATTGTTGTAACATCGTTTTGTTTATTATACATTAAATTAGCAACATCTTCAAACTTAATAACATTAGAAGTTTTTCTCATTTTAATAGCCAAAACAAATACAGGGTCATCTGGATTCACATAAGCTTTCAAATCATCAACAGAAGAACCTAGAACCAGATCTTGAAAAATCTGTTTAATGATGATTTCATAAACCTCTGCACCTCTCTCATCATAACATTCAACTAGCATCAAATCAACCCTTTTACTTCATATTTATTTATCATCTTGTCTGTGTCCCATACCGGATACTAAAAGTGCACAGCCTACAGCACCAATATGTTGAGAATATTCAGGTACAATAACATCGATTCCACCTAAAGTTTCACTTACTGCTTCAACAAGACCAGAAATTAAACTTGTTCCACCAACTTGTATCAAAGGTTCGCGAATATCAATTTCCTGGAGTTGTTGTTCATAAACCTGTTCGGATACGGAATGACATGCTGCTGCCGCCACATCAGCTTTAGAACCACCAGCAGCTAATGTAGTAACAAGATCCTGAATACCAAATACAATACAATATGAATTTAACATAGCATTTCTCCAATCACCTTGTACAGCAAGAGGACCTAACTCAGTAATATCTACATCTAATCTACGGGAAGTCATATCTAAAAATCTTCCAGATGCACCTGCACAAATGCCTCCCATAGTAAAGTTATCAGGAATACCATTGTTTACAGTGATTACTTTGTTATCCATACCACCAATATCTAATACTGTAGCCTCTCCTTTTTGACAATCTGCTAAATATACTGCACCTTTTGCATTAACAGACAATTCTTCTTGGACAAGTTCAGCACCAAATTTTTCACCCATTGTAAATCTACCATAACCGGTAGTTCCAATACCATCAATATCATCCCAGGTATAACCAGTACCTTCAAATGCCTCAGCAGCTGCAATATTTGCAGATTCAATGATATCTTTAGTAGATGTCCAACCAGTCCCAATAACATTATTGTTTTCCATGAGAACTGCTTTTGTTGTTGTTGAACCTGAGTCTAAACCAAGAGTAAGACCTTCTTGTTTTTCACGAGCAAGAATATTTCTACGAGTTACAGTAGTAGCCAATGCTTCCATACGAATAAATAATTCATCTGCCTTTGTTCTTTCAGTAAATGAATAAGTAACAACTGGAATACGTGTATTATTTTGTATGAATCTTCTTACTTCATTTCTTACTAGTGCTGCTTCTGCACATCTAAAACAAGTTGCAATAAATACGGCATCAGGCCTGCATCTACCTTCCACAATAGCCATTGCTCTTGCAATCATCAATTTTAAACTTGAGCTTTGAGCTGAAAATCCGAATTTTACATAAGATTCATCAATGTAATCTAAATCAATTTCAGGAAGAATAATTTCAGCACCAAATTTATTTGCTGCCTTTTCAATTTCTTTTTGAATCCCACTATATTCTGTCCCACATGAAACTAAAGCAATTTTTACCATTATTATTCCTCCCCAATAGTTTCTTCAAGTGAATCTACAAATTCATTAATTGCATTCACCATAACATAAGTTTCATCTTGATTATCAGGATATTTTAATTCTAAAACTGGAATACCTTTGTTCCTAAGTAAAAATATTGATAATTCATTTGTTCTTGCACATCCAATACAACCAAAACCATATGGAGCACCATCAACTATAATAGCCGCTTCTGCTTCATCTATAAGAGGACCAATAAGAGACATTCTTCCACGTACTCCTGAAGGAACTTCGATTGCAGCATATTTAAGTCCGTTGAGAGGATCTTCTTCAGTAATATTCATTGGTGGAGAATCAATCTCCGGATCCTTAATTTTTTGTCTAATTTGTTTTTGAAGAACTAAAGGAACATGACCTTTCCTTTCTAATAAATCTGCTAAAATTAATGAATTTGGAGGATATAAAGCGATTTTAACCATAATTTCACCTATTCTTTTTATCTAAACATTTGTTCATGATTTTTTTAAATTCGTCAACATCAATTGGTTTTTTCTCTTCAATTTCAACTTCTTTAGGGTTTTCCAGAGCCTCTGAAACAAAACCAAGTATCTTATACTCTTTTTCCATCTGGTGGAAACCTTCTCTTGGACCAAATCTATGACCTCTACACCTTCTAGGATCACCTGGTGCAAATCCTCTTTCTTTTGTAAAAATGTGGCTAGGGTCAAGTTTTCTAATCTCTTTAATAGCTTTATAAACATCTTCACTTTTTCCACTAATCATAGATCCATAACAAGTATTTTTAATAGTAAGTGGCAAACCAAGCATATGAAACTCATTAACAACTTGCTGTTCACTTACATGTGCTCCAGGTCCAATAAAAATCATACGAGTAATTACATCAGGATCCCAATCTTCTGTACCCAAATTAGGACTCATTGTTAGATTCGGCAACATACACCACAACTCCTTCTTTTAAATTTTCAAGATAATCATAATCAGAAGTAATATCTCCAATTATATTTGTCGCATCAAAAGTTTCAGCAGTCGGTCCAAAATCAGAATTATCTTCAAATCTAATACCAATCAAACCAGCACTTTTTGAAGCCATATTAGTAATTCCTATTTGACCCCTTATAACTTTATCAACAGGATTATTTTCAGGGACTAAACCTTTAGCTGCTTTTTTATCCCCTTCAAAAATGACAATATGCATTCCCGGTACTGCAAAGTGAATTTTAATTTGACCTACAGGATTTTCCAAAAGACCAGACAGTAATTTAAAGTACCTTACAGATCTTGGAGCATTATCGGTAAACTTAATTGTGCATAAATCATCTTTATTAATAGCTTTAGTAATAACTTTACCCTCTTTTAGGATATCAATTGTATGTTGAGGAGTTTGCTCAACAATAATAGCATTATCATCAACAAGTCCATCTATCATATGTTCAACACCTGCAGCAGAAAGCATTTCAGTAGCCTCAGCTTGAGTTTTATTTAACAACATTAACCTACCTTGTTCAGCTTTAACTGTAATAAATTCATTTTCTTTTGCAGCATCAATAAGTTCCATACCCTTCACTACATTTCCAACAGTAGTGTGATTTGGAGATAACACTCTATTTTCACGATAGATGAAAAGTTTTCCAACACCTACACCATCACTTCTAACAGTGATTGTTCCTCTATTTCTTTTTGTAACATGCTCTTTAGGCTTTTCAAGACTGGCTAGTTCATAAAAACCTAAAAATGATTCACTTTCATATGAAACCTTCATTTTGCCATCTTTTATAAGTGCAAATAAATGTTCCACACAAACTGGGGATTCTTCATCAATATCAAAAGACATGTAAGTATACAATTCATTGCCTTCTTCTAAAACAGTAGTTAAATCAGATACTGATACAATATCCTTTGTTGTGCTTCTCTCAATAATTGGTTCAATACTACTTACTGAATCGTCATCAGTTAAGTTATCTAAAGTTTTCTTACCACCAATAACGCGAGCAAAAATACCCTTATTAAATGGAGGTACACTATAGACATTAGTGGTATTATCTTTAAGCAATATTAAATGAGTAGACTCATTACTAAAACTAGATAAACTTAAAACAACATCTCCTTCGTAATATTTGTATTCTTCTGAAGTTGGTTCCAAATCAGTTACAATTGGACCAATAGCCACCTCAGTTGTAGTAGACCATCTGATGTTTAAATCAACAAATTCATCATACTGATTTTTCCAAATATCCACAAGTGGTTTGGCTTCATCAGATTCGTCTAATTGGATAACAATAGAGCCTTTATTAGTTCTAATTTTATATTTACTAATATTTTTTTCAAGTTCTTTTTTACCCTTAATTAAACAAACAATACTACCAGGAGTATATGGAGCATTAGTTTCCTCAATTACATCCTGAATTGTGGAAGCTTCTGCCACATCCATTTCTTCTCCATTAATTTTAATTAACATACAATCTCCTAATTAAGAATTTTATAATAGTTTATATTTTTAATCTTATTATATATTAAATTTATTTATATGCATGCACAAATATATTAACACACAATGATAACAATATTTTAAGGAGGAAAAAATTATGGCAATTACTAAAAAACATGTTTTTTCATTACTAATAATTTTAATAATTGCACTTGGAACTATTTCTATATCTAGTGCTTATGTGGGAACCGGTTTTTCACATGATATTCCCACATCAAAATATCATGATTTATCAGCTTCAGATATTCTGAATAAATATAACACGACAAATTGTCATGTAGAAGAAAATGGTGTCTGCACAAAAGTTGTTGATGGAGACACCATCTATTTAGATAACGGTAAGAAAATACGTTTTGTTGGAGTAAACACCCCTGAAAGAGGAGTTGAAGGTTACATTACTTCAAAAAATTTTGTTCAAAAATTATGCTTAAATAAAAAAGTAGGTCTTGATATCGATGATTCAAAATTTACTGACAGATATGGAAGAACATTAGCAGTTGTTATTGTTGATGGAAAAAATGTTAATGAAATGCTATTAAAGGAAGGTCTTGCAGAAATAATGTACATGCCTCCTAGTGAATTCAATCCATTTGAGTGGGGAACCACCAATACACATGTAGATACAACACACAGTTCATCTTCAACAACACATACAAGTACAGAATCCACAAGCTCTTCAGATTCTGCAAAATATATTGGCAATGCAAACACTGGAAAATTCCACACTGCTGGTTGTAGTAGTGTTAATCATATGTCCGAGCACAATAAAGTATTTTTTTCAAGCAGAACTGATGCAATAAATCAAGGATATACACCATGTGAAATATGTAATCCTTAATATTTTCTTTAAAATAACATAGCAGTATAAACTGCAGGATATTAAAAAATATAATATATGCAAAATTTATAATGTTGAACATTATAAAGTGGAAAATTGTGATTCAATTCTCCAAATACGAATCCACTTTCATCATGAAATTTTAGCTATAGATATAATTCAGTCCTGCGTAAACTAGTATATGTCTTTTTATTTCTAACATCAATAACATTAGACAGATTAATATCACATAATAATAACTCTTCATCACTACCAGCAATATCCACTATTTCCCCATTATAATCTACAACCATTGATTCACCAGAAAAAGTCATATTATCTTCAACACCAACCCGGTTACACATTGCAATATTTACACTATTTTGAAAAGCAGGAACTCTAACTTCCCATTGGAATAATTCAGTAGGTTCATCAACAGTATTAGCCGTAGGGATAAGGATTAATTGAGCTCCTTTTAATACGCTGGTCCTAATACTTTCAGGATAGTGCCTATCAAAGCATATTACAATACCAATTTTGCCAAATTCAGTATCAAAAATATTAAAACCCTCTTCTGAGGGAATGTAATAATCTTGCTCATAGAAATATTTAAATTGAGCAATATGAACCATTTTTTGATTACCATTATTTTACCATTATTATCAATGAATAAACACATGTCATATTCATTATCATTCTCTTTAATATAAAAATTAGGAACAGCATAAATATTATTTTTCCTACATTTCTCACAAATTCCAGCAATATACTTAGAATCCATAGTTATAAAAAAATCATCTTTATTAAGATTAGAATATTGTGGAAAAAACCTATTTAATTGAATTTCTGGAAAAAATATTAAATTAGCACCTTTACTAGAAGCTTTACGAATAAAATCTAATGATTTTTTATAATTAACTTCAATATCCTCTTCCATTTTCATCTGCGCTAAAGCGATTTTCATATTATCAAATCAATATTTAAATTCAATAACAGATTTATCTAAAAATAAAAACTGGATTTTTATCTTGATTGAAAATTTCAGCTTGTTCATCTGCATAATTCAAATAAAGACTATTAGAATCGGTTATTTCACCAACAACAGCTGCTTCAATCGAATATTTTGCAAGATACTCTCTAATATATTCGCATTTATCCTCATCTGCTGTAAAAACAAATCCGGAACCTGGATATGATCTGAGCCAATCTGCCCAACCAAGAGTTTCATTTCTCGGAATATCTTCTAAATTGACAATAGCTCCTTTTTTAGATGTTTCCAATAGCATTTCCAATGTTCCCAAAATTCCAGGATTGGAAATATCTTTTCCAGATTTAATATAATCATGTTCGGCTAAGTATTGAACAGCAGTAATCTGATCCCTTACAAGTTGTGAGTCCTTATCATAAGTTGTATCCCAATTTAAATTAAACATTTCATGAGGTTTTCCATCAAGATCAATTGCTACAATTACTTTATCCCCAACTTCTGCTCCAAAACTTGTTATAATCTTATCTTTTTGAGCTATTCCTACAATAGCTACTCCCAAAGAGTCAACTTCACCATCAGGATGCAAATGACCACCAACCATTGGAACACCAAATTTCAAACAACCGTCTTTGATTCCTTTCAATAAATCTTCATAAATTTCATCATTGCTTATAGACATTATATTAACCATAGCCAACGGTTTTCCACCCATTGCTGCAATATCATTTACATTTACTAAAACAGAACAATATCCAGCCCAATAGGGATTTACATTCATAATATCTCCCCAAATACCGTCAGCAGCAATAAGCATTACTTGATTATTTCCAATGTCAATAGCTGAAGCATCATCACCAATTTCAATTACAACATCACCTGAAACATTATATGACTCCTCTAAAAGAGAAATTACATTATTAATAGAACTTTTACGAGACACTCCTTTAAACTCTTGAATTTCTTTAACAAGATTTTTAAAATTCAAAGACCACACATCCTAATTATTCAATATAACTTATTTTGTATTTACAATTAATATTATTTATAATTTCAATGATTTTATCTCGAACTTCCTCAATGTTTAAATAATTAAATGATTCCTGTGCGCCATCAAACATTATCCTTTTAATATCTCTTCCCACAACATCATCAAAACCCCTTTCAACTTCGAAGATAATGGAATTTTTAACCTTAAATCCATCTTCCACAACTTTATCTAAATCTCCATCAGTTATTCCGATTACAGGTATATCAAACCTATACAGAATATCCGAAGAAATTAAAGTTGTATCATCCCCAACAGTAATTACCAAAGAAGAATCTCTAAATTTATATACATCCTCACCAGCATGATCTAAAAAAGTAATCTTATAATCATTAGATTTATTAGTTGAAATAACTCTTGGTGTAACTTTTGCATGTCTTAAAAGACCGGTTTTTACAATTGCAGAATCCAAATCCACTTCACCTAATTTTTCAAGACCATGCTGTTTTAACTCCCCTCCAATAATATCAACGATATGATTATCACGAGCTATTAATGTAAGTTTATCCGAGTTAGTTTTACCAATGACAACACTATTAACCATGATATTTTCATCAGGACTTACACCATGAACAATTCTTTGATTAACATTAGCATTATCCTGTTTAATATGATTTTCATAGACTTCATTTGGATATACAATAGCCAAGTTTAATTTTTTAGATAAATCATGAACAATATCCAAATCATTATTCCATGGAATAATGCTACCATCTTCTTCACCAGGTCGTTCAATTTGAATAACTGGAACATTATTTTCAGTTACTTTATCAGCATAATGGTTATACACCTTATATCCGAAAACTTGTCCAGTAACATTGGATTTACCATAGTTAAGTAAAAAAATCAAATCAACACCCTCATCAGAGAAAATCTTTAAAGAATCACTGGGCACTAATTTACGAGTTATATCAATTATATTTTCCAAACTAGCATCAATAACCGCTGTGCGACCCATTGTTCCCCCAAGTCTTACTGAAATATTACCATAATTTTTAAGTAGATCAATAAGTTTTAAAGCATAACCTGAATCAATAATATTTGGACCATGAACAACAATACCAATTCTCATTTGCTCACCTTAATCCTTTTTTTATATATTTTCGATCCACAAATTTCACAATCATCAAAAGGATAATCATCATCATATTCCTTTTTACATCCTTCACAAACTTTTTTCCAATTGTAAATTCCTTTGATTCCCTCAGTTATAATTCCCGAATAAGGAATACCCATAATTTTTAAAGTATTTTGAATAGTATAATCATCACTAATGACTTTTACATTCCTACCTTCCTTTGAAAACATATACGCCAATGCTATTAATTTTTTGTCAGGAAATGACAACCTTAAAATATCACCTGATTCAGATATAATCTTATTGACACAATTTGTATATTTATTTGGCACATCTTGTATAGTTAATTTACACTCATCAATAGCCATGTCAAACATTAATCTAGATTCAAAATCTTTAATTTCAGCAGTGATTTCGGGAACCGTGAAATTATTGTTAGAATCTAATTTAAATCCATTAATAAAAGCGGAGGCATCTAATATATAACAAATTTCCATGTAAATATATTAAATTTTATAGATTAAAAAAGTTTAGTAATTAAAAAAAGATTATAAAAATTTAAATATAACTAAAAAACTTTAATAATCATGGTAAAACGTTAAATTAGGATTATAACGAATTTGGAAGAGTATTGGAATGAATTTGGGAAAGAATTGGAAAAATCTATTTAAATTTAAATAAAAAAATTTGATATTACCAAAAAATTGGAGGAATATGAAAATGGATATTCACAATGAAATTAACAACAATATCAAATTTCTTGCAAAATCAGAAATTCGACTGAAAATTTTAAGTGAGTTGCAAAATAGCCCTAATAGTGTCCATGGACTCGTTAAAAAAACTAAAATAACATATAGTTCTGTATCAAGCAACATCAACAAATTAGAGCAGAATAACTACATTAAAAAAATAAAGTCAAAATATTATCTAAACCCGATGACAAAAATATATTTTCAAACATTAATGGATTTTAAAAACAGTGTAGAAATAATAACTAGTTATAGTGAATTTTGGGACAAACACAATTTAAATCAAATAAATATTGACTCATTAAAAAATATTACAGATTTGAAAGATTCAAAATTAATTGAAACAACACCACTTGATATTTATAAACCTCACAACACCATAAAAAGTCAAATAAGTAACTCAAAATCACTTAAAGCAATATTTCCATACTTACATCCAGAATATCCTCAATTAATTGAAAATATATTAAAAGATAATGGACAAGTTGAACTAATAATCCCAAAAAGTATTTCCAATGCAATTACATCAAAGATTGATTTAAAAACCAGAAAAACTGCAATCAAAGAGAAAAAATTAACAATTTATCCAATTGAAAATAATTTAAAAATATATTTAACCATTTGCGATAAATCAATGAGTTTTGGACTATTTAAAAATGATGAAAGTTTCGATCAGAACAGAATATTAATTTCGGATAGTGAAAAATCACAAGCGTGGGCAGACAATTTATTTAAAAATATCAAGTATGATGTGATAAAATGACCAATATTCAAACCAAGAAAGAATTAAATGAAGAATATAAAAATGTAAAATACATTTTAACCTCAAGTATGAGAACTAAATTACTCTTAGCGCTTTATGAACATTCAAAGAAATTAGAAGAAATAAGAAAAGATCTGAAAAAACCTTCAGCAACAATATTGCATGGGCTTAAAGAGTTGGAAAATAAGAATTTAATTCGGAAAATTCAAAAACACTATGAATTAACTTCAAATGGATATATTCTAACAACAAATATGATAAAGTTAATTGAAAATTGGTATTCTATAAATAAAAGCAAACAATTTTGGAATAAGCATGATTTATCAGACATCCCAAAAGAAATGTTAAAAGACATTTATTTATTAAAAAATGTTGAATATGAGACCTCAACAACAAGCGACCTATCAAATGCATTCAATAAATATATCAAATTACTTTTAAAATCAACAGAATTAAAAATAATTCTACCAATATACTCTGAAAATCATTTTAAGCACATGATAGATTTTTTAAATAAACATGAACAAGCAAAATTGGAGTTAATAGTCAATGAAAAGATTCTAAATTCAATCAAACAAAACAAGAACTTAGAAAGAAAATTATTAGAGAATGAAAAGGTGATAGTTAAATGCATCGAACAAGATTTAAAGTTATTTTTAACCTGTTCAGATAATTTCATGTCATTAACATTGTTCTTAAACGATGGCCATTATGATGATTCTCAAATTTTAATCGGGAAAGACAAAAATGCAATAAAATGGGCTTTAAATTTAATTCAATGCTTTTCACATAACTAACTAAAAGGAAGTGGATATGTTCAATACCGAGTTAATTTCAAAAATGGGTAAAATCAAAGATAAAAAACTTTCGAATTTATTAATTGGAAGAAAAGGTGGTGCAACTACAATTAAAATAACCGATCAAATATTGCACCAACCTAGCAATGCAAATCAATTATCGAAAAGACTGCACTTAGATTATAAAACAATAACATATCACTTAAACATCATGATTGACCACAAATATGTGGAAAAAGAAAAAATTACTAATAGCTACATATATTACCCTAGCAAAAAATTATATAATTGCATAGAAGAATATAGTCTAATAAGGAATTTTCTTAAAATTGAATATGAAAGGTATAAAAAATGAAAAGTAAAACAACAATTGAACATCAAAAAATGTCATCCAATGACATTACTTGTGGTGTAATCACTCTAAGTGATAGTAGGAAATCAAAAAAAGTAGATTTATCTGGCCAATATATGGCAGAAGAAATTGAAGCTAGATACACTTTAAAATCTAGAAGTTTAATTCCAGATGAGAAAGAAGATTTGATTAATACTATTGAAACCATGATTGATGATGATATTGATGTTATTTTAACAACTGGTGGAACAGGTCTTGATTCTCGTGATATCACAGTTGAAACAGTGGAATCACTTTTCGAGAAAAAACTTGATGGTTTTGGAGAAATGTTTAGAGCAAAATCTTATGATGAAATTGGTGCTGCAGCATTACTTTCAAGAGCAACAGCAGGAATTTACAAAAAAACAGTTATATTTTCCATGCCAGGCTCTCCTAATGCAGTTAAGACTGCATTTAACATAATCATTGATGAAATTCCTCATTTTGTCCATCATGTTAAAAAATGATGAAATTAAATTTTCATCATTATTTCTTTTTTAATCAAAAAATTCATTAACATTTATTAAAGGTTCTAATTTAATACCCTCTTTTTCAAATTTTTCAATAGCACCTTCTTGGCGGTCAACTACAACAAATGCCCTTATTACATTACCACCATTATCATTAATAGCTTTAATAGCTTTTAAAAGTGATCCTCCAGTAGTTGAAACATCTTCAACAACAATAACATTATCACCTTCGTTTAATTCACCTTCAATTAATTTAGAAGTACCATAACCTTTCTTTTCTTTACGAATCATTAATAACGGAATTTTTGATTCCAATGAAACAGCAGTAGCTATTGGAACTGCACCTAATGCAGGACCTGCAACTTTATCAATATCATCCAAATCAATTTTAGAAGTAATTAATTTTGAAATAGTTGAAAGAATTTCAGGCTCCGTAATAGCTTTTTTCATATTAATATAATAATTACTTTTCTGTCCAGAAGATAATGTAAAATCACCTTCAAGAAATACATTATTGTCTTTTAATAAATTAATTAAATATTCCCTAGAAACCATAAAAATCAATTAAATATCATCTTCACCTTTAAGTAAAATCTTATCACCAATAACTTTTACTAATTCTATTGGGACAATATTTTCACTAGCTTTAATTTGTTCTGATAATCCTGTTTTTTTAATTACTAAATCTGTGATTTCAAAAGTATCTTTATCAAAAATCACATCATTAACTTTTCCAACAATTTGGATTTCTGCATCGAGAACTTCTTTGCCAAATAATTCCTCTTTAATTCTCATAAACAAACACCTTATGTTTACTATCTGTGTTTTCAATTTAAATATATTTCTCATATTAATGGAATAATAATGAAAAATTGTATTTAATATAAACAATATATTAGCAATATTGATTTCAAGGTGAATTTATGGAAAAAGAAACTATAACAGTATCTCAAATTAATTCATATATCAATAGAAAATTGAAAACTGATCCTAATTTGAAAAATATTCTTATTAAAGGTGAAATTTCTAATTATAAATCTTCTTTTAGCGGACATAGTTATTTTACATTAAAAGATGAAAAATCTCAAATAGATGCAGTTATGTTTAAAGGCAATAAAGATAGATTTCTTAAATTTGAACCAGAAAATGGTATGAAAGTAATTGTAAAGGGTAAAATTGAAGTTTATGAAAAAACAGGAAAATATCAGTTATATGCTACAAAAATTACTGAAGATGGAATAGGAAATCTACATCTTGCTTATGAGCAATTAAAAAAGAAGCTTGATAAAGAAGGATTATTTGATAATGCACATAAAAAAGAAATACCAAAATATCCTAAAATTATCGGTGTTGTCACAGCACAAAGTGGTGCGGCAATCAGAGATATCATTACAACAATAAAAAAAAGATATCCAGTTTCTAACATTTTAGTATTTTCAACTTTAGTTCAAGGAGACCAAGCAGCACAACAAATTGTAAAACAAATTAAATATGCACAAGAGTTTAATATAGATACATTAATTGTTGGTAGAGGTGGAGGTAGTATTGAAGATTTATGGCCATTTAATGAAGAGATTG
Organism: Methanobrevibacter gottschalkii DSM 11977; assembly: GCF_003814835.1. Taxonomy (NCBI): domain Archaea; kingdom Methanobacteriati; phylum Methanobacteriota; class Methanobacteria; order Methanobacteriales; family Methanobacteriaceae; genus Methanobrevibacter; species Methanobrevibacter gottschalkii. The sequence goes on along the minus strand of NZ_RKRG01000002.1, from coordinate 145,565 downwards.
TTGCACATGCTATTTATAATTGTAAAATTCCAATAATCAGTGCAGTAGGCCATGAAATTGATTATACAATATCTGATTTTGTAGCAGATAAAAGAGCACCTACACCAACTGGAGCTGCAGTACTTGCAGTACCAGATATAAATGAAGTTAAAAATAACTTAAATAATCTCTCAAACAGAGCGAATAAAAATATTACAAATAGAATTAAACAAAATAAAACTAAATTAACACATATTTCTGAAAAACAGATTTTAAAAAATCCAGAATCCATCTATGAAATCAAAGGAATGGGTTTAGATAATATTGTCAATAAACTACATTTTATATCAAAAAACATAATTAACAGCAACAAAACAAAACTATTCAAACTAGAAAATTCTATTGTTTTAAAAAATCCAATTGAAATAACAAAATCTAAAAGAGATGCATGCTTAAGAAATATTGAAAAATTAGAAATTCTAAATCCTCTTTTAACATTGAAAAGAGGTTATACCCTAGCAAAAACTAATGATAAAGTGGTTTCATCTGCAAAAGATGTTAAAACCGGAGACCAACTTGATATTGAATTTGATGATGGAATTGTAAATACAAAGGTGATATAATGGAAAATTTAAGTTTTGAAGAAAGTTTAGAAAAATTGGAGAGAATTGTTAACAATTTAGAAAATGGGAATGTGCCATTAGATAATGCAATTGATGAATTCAACAATGCAATGAAATTAGTTAAAATTTGTAATGAAAAATTAAATGCAGCCGAAGAATCAATTGCTAAAATTGTTAAAGAAAATGGAGAACTTGTAGAATTTAATCCCACCGAATAAAATAGTTAATCCAGTATTCTAATAATTTTTTATTGGATAACTATTACAATTTTATTTTACTATTTTTTAGCTACTTTAGATAGATTAACATTAATTATTAAAAATAAATTCATTTACATATCATATGAAAATTAGCTACTTTTGAATTATTATGGTCTAACATGGTACTGTAACTTAAAAATTATTAAATAATTTTAAAGCAATAATTAAATTATTCATTTCAGCAAATATGATTATACCAGTTGAAAAATTAAAATCAATTTCCATTAAGCCACATTTATTTATTAAGTAGTTTTAAACAATGTGCGTTTCAGGATAATTCATTATCTTAAAAAATGTGATTAAAAATACATTTATATAAATCAGAAATTCCAACATTAATCAATGAAGGAAATATTACTTTACAAAAATACTTGAAAATAGGTTATTTTTAACTAAAAAGTTCTCATAAAATATATTTATGAAAAATAAGTTTACTTGATATGAAAAATAAAAAAAGAAAAGAAATTATAAAAATTTCTTCATATTTACATCATTGGAGGCATTCCGCCCATTGCGGAAGGATCCATACCTGCATCTTCTGGACCTTTAGTAGATGCAATTACATCATCGATTCTTAAAATCATTTCAGCTGCTTCGGATGCAGATTGAATAGCTTGTTTTTTGACACGTTTAGGTTCAATTACACCAGCTTCTTTCATATCTGCTACTTCACCAGTGAAAACATCCAATCCCATGTAGTGGGAAGTTTCTTGAGCTGCTCTTAAATCTACTAAAGAATCAATACTGTCCAAACCTGCATTTTCAGCCAAGGTTTTTGGTACTACTTCTAAAGCTTCTGCAAATGCATTAACAGCTAATTGTTCTCTTCCAGAGATAGATTCTGCATAATCTTTGAGTTTTTTAGCCATTGCAATTTCCGGAGCTCCTCCACCAGCAACAACTTTATCATCTTCTACAGTAGCAGCCACTACACCAATTGCGTCTTCAATTGCTCTTACAATTTCATCAACAATGTGTTTAGTACTTCCTCTTACGAATAAAGTTACAGATTTAGCTCCGCTACATTCTTCTACAAAGATCATTTCTTCACCAGATACTTTTCTTTCTTCAACAATGCCTGCTTGACCTAAATCTTCTGCAGTTAAATCATCTAAATTAGTAATGACATTAGCACCAGTTGCCCTAGATAATTTTTGAATGTCAGATTTTTTAACCCTTCTTACAGCTAAAACACCAGCTTTAGATAAATAATGTTGTGCTAAATCATCAATACCTTTTTGTGCGAATAATACATTTGCACCAGCAGCAACAATTTGATCAACCATGTCTTTAACCATTTTTTCTTCTTGTTCAATGAAAGCTTGCATTTGAGCAGGATCAGTAATTCTGATTTCAGCATCAACTTCTGTTTCTTTTACTTCCAAAGGAGCATTAACTAATGCGATTTTAGCATCTTTAATTTCAGAAGGCATACCAGGATGTACTCTTTCTTTGTCTACAATTACCCCTTCAACTAAAGTAGATTCTTCAACAACAGCACCATCTTTTTTCTCGATTTTGATGTTATCAATATCAACTTCACCATCTTCAGCAACAGCTTCTACAGCATCAACGATTAATTTTGCTAATGGTTCACGTGCTGCTTCGGTTCCTTTACCAGTCATTGCGGTCATAGCCACTTTAACTAAAGTTTCAGAATCAACATCATCAATTGCAATTTCATCTAAAACTTCTTGTGCTTTTTCTGCAGCTTTTCTGTATCCCATAGCAATGATAGTTGGGTGAATGTCAGAATCGAGTAAATTTTCAGATTTTTTTAATAATTCGCCAGCAATGATTACTGCTGTTGTAGTTCCATCTCCAACTTCATCTTCTTGAGTTTTTGCTACTTCAACGAGCATTTTTGCTGCAGGATGTTCAATATCCATTTCTTTTAATATTGTAACACCATCATTGGTTACAACAATATCACCAAGTCCGTCAACTAACATTTTGTCCATTCCTTTTGGACCTAATGTAGTTCTTACGGTTTCAGCTAATACTTTACCAGCTAAAATATTATTTCTTTGTGCATCTCTGCCGACAGACCTATTAGTACCTTCAGGTAAAATAAAGATTGGTTGTCCTTGTGCCATTAATAATCACCTTTTAATTTTTTAATAAAATAATTTAGATTAGTTTAAAAATCAACATGAGAAAATAAGTTATAGTGTTGATTAAACCTTTCTACATAATTAATGAGTTTAAGGTTATATAAATACTTTATGGTATAAAATAAATTAAAGTAAGAAAAAGACGAAAACCATTAAAACTAGATAAATATGATAAATTATTAATAAAAAATCATTTCTATTTAAAATGCAATATGGGAAATACAACTAAAGGAATTATGACATGAATTATATAAAAAAGTTAAAAGAGGTAGAATTATCTACCTTGTTTCTTCTCTAATCTGAAAGGAGGAGTTGTTTCTTGAGTTTCATAAGCCTCTTGCTCTTCTTGAAGTTCGTTGAAGAATGCATTAATTTCTTCCAATCTTTTAATTTTACCATCTTTTTTTGTTAACTCATTTTGAAGCTTGAGATAATCTTCACGAGGGACAGTCTGCTCTTTTAAAAATCTAAGCTCATTCTCCCTAGAACTTATTTCATTTTGTAATTGAGTTTTAAGAGTTAAATAATCTTCTTTAGGAATAGATCTTTCTTTTAAGTATTCTAATTCACTATTACGAGCAGATAATTCATTTTCAAATCTTGTTTGAAGAGAAACATATTCATCTTTAGGAATAGTGTTTTCTTTTAAGCTATTAATCTGATTATCTAAATTTTTAATTTCTGAATCAAATTTAGATTGAAGATGCTCATAATCTTTTTTAGGGATAGTTTCTTGTTTTAAATTAGTTATTTCAGCATCCATTGCAGTAATTTCAGATTTGAATTTAGATTGAAGATTAACATATTCATCTTTAGGAATGGTCTGTTGTTTTAAATTATCCAACTCACCATCCATTTTATTAATTTCACTATCTTTTATACGAATTTCATTCTCTTTAAGTTCTAATTGTTTTTCAAGTTCTAAAATTTGAGCCTGAGATTCAACATTATTTTCAAGCTTAATAACCTTAATCTTATAATCATCAATAGTTCTTGAAAGAGTGTTAATAGTAGCTTCCTTCTCAGCAATACTTTTAAAAGAATCAGTTAATCTTTCATTTACATCAGCCAATTCTTTTTTCTTGTAGTCCCTTAACTGTTCAGCAAAATATTCTTTAATTTCATCAAGAGAATTGTTGACATAATCCAATTCATAAATTCTATCTTCTTGATTTTTAATTAAAATATCTTTTTCACCGAGCTGTTTTTTCAAAAGATTAATTTCATCTTCTGCTTTAAATTTAATGACAGATACTTCTTTTTCTTTATCAACAATATCTTTCTCTAGCTCCTTAATCCTTTGTGGAGTGTTATCATTAGCCCTTTCCACTTCAAGCTCAGTTAAATCATATTTTAATTTATTAAGCTCTAATAAGCAAGATCGAATTAAAGATTGTAAAGTATCTTTTTCAACATCCATTCCTAATTCCATTTTATCCCTTAGTTTAAATTTTATCCCAATATCAATTTCAAATTACTAACCCTTTATGAATTTGAAAATTTCGATATATTGTACAATATAATTCCTTGATATAAAATATTAATTTTATACTATTTAAATTAAACCCTTAAATTAACTTAAAAATAAAAATAGAACTTATAAGAAAACGTAAGGAAAAAATAGAAAATTTAAAAAAAAATAGATGAAAAAATTTGATTAAATTATAGTATTTTATCATTAATCAATTCAGCATTTAAAATAGATGCTCCAGCAGCACCACGAATAGTATTATGCCCAACAAGAACATATTTAAAGCTATTTTCGAATATTTTATCTTTTCTCATCCTACCCACAGTAACAGCCATACCATTACCTGCATTTCTATCCATGCGAGGTTGTGGTCTGTCATTTTCTTCTTTGACAATGACAGGATTTTCAGGAGCTGAGAACAGATTTAATTTTTGCGGCAATGCTTTAAAGTTTGCCATTTTATTTTTAACATCACCAATATCAAACTCATCATCCAACTCAACAAATACTGCTTCAGTATGACCATCAATAACAGGCACTCTATGACAAGATGCACTCAACCTGAAATCCGCATTAGTTACAACATTTCCATCATAAGAACCTAACAGATGTAGAGTTTCACTTTCCATTTTTTCTTCTTCATTACCAATGTAAGGAACAAGATTATCAACAATAGCCATTGACGGAACTCCATTATAACCTGCACCAGATACTGCTTGCATGGTTGATACCCTAATAGAATTTACATTAAAATTATCCACAATAGGTTTTAATGTTAAAGTTAATGCAATAGTAGAACAATTCGGATTAGTTACAATAAAACCATCCCAATTATTTTCCTTTTGCTGAGCATCAATCATGTCCAAATATTCAGGATTAACCTCCGGAATTACTAATGGAATATTTTTTTTCATTCTATGTGCACTAGCATTGCTTGCAACAACATAATCTTTAGCGAATTTTTTTTCAACTTTTGATGCAAATTCAGTAGGAAGAGATGAAAATATAATATCTATATCATTATCCATATCTTCAAGATTAGTTTCACAGACAATAATATCTTTTACAGAATTTGGCATTTCACTATCCAAATACCAAGTAGTAGCATCCTCATATCTTTTACCTGCCGAACGGGAAGATGCTGCTAATGCAGTGACCTCAAAATCTGGGTGATTTTCAAGTAATTGGATAAATCTTTGACCAACCATTCCAGTTGCACCAAGTACCCCTACTTTTACCATATTATTCACCTATTCTAAACCTAAAACATCATTCATACTACTTACAACACCTTTTTGTGCAGTAGGCACATATCTTACAGCTCTGATTACACCCGCAATAAATACTTCCCTAGTATGAGCCTGATGTTTAACTTCAAATCTTTCACCTTCACCAACAAACATTACAGTGTGGTCTCCAACAATATCCCCACCACGGATGGCATGAACACCAATTTCTTCAGGAGTTCTTTTTCCAACTAAACCTTTTCTTCCAAATACTCCAACTTCTTCAGGATTTCTATTTAATGCATCAGTTATTACTTCAAATGCAGTCATAGCAGTTCCAGATGGTGCATCTTTTTTCTGATTGTGATGAGCTTCAATAATTTCAATGTCAAAATCATATAAAAGTGGAGCTAATTTTTTTAATGTGTTGAAAAATACATTAACACCAATAGCCATATTTGATGAAATAACAGCCCCAACTTTGTTATCTTCAACATTTTTAATATTCAAAGCCATTTGATCATCTGTAAAACCAGTAGTGCCAACAACTACATTAACTCCACATGAAGTAGCTGTTTTAATAGTTTCCACAGCTGCAGGAGCAATAGTAAAATCAACTAATACTTCCGCACCAGATGATTTTAATGTTTCTTCTAGTCTTTCAGAACCAACAATTCCAACACCAATTTCCCCAATACCTGCTTGAAGACCTGCATCTTTACCTGCAAGAGGAGTATTTGGCATTTCAATAGCTGCAACTACTTCCATATCATCTTGTTCCGTAATCTTTTTAATAATACCGGAGCCCATTCTTCCAGCAGCTCCAGTTACTGCTACTTTAATCATAATATTACCAACTTAAATTAAATTAGAATTTTTTAATGCTATTTTAAGAATTTCTAAGTTTTCATCTTTCATTTCACATAATGGTTCTCTTAAAGGACCTGAAGGAAGTCCCATTAAATTCATTGCAGTTTTAACAGGTACAGGATTACTTTCAACAAAAATAGCCCTTATTAATTCCAACATTTCATAATGAAGTTCCAATGCTCTTGTATAATCATCATTCAAAATACTATCAACCATCAAAACCATTCTTTTTGCATCAATATTTGCAGATGCACTAATTACTCCAGTGCCTCCAACAGACATAATAGGCAAAGTTAAGGAATCTTCACCGGAGAGAATATTAAACTCAGATTCCAAATCTTCATTAGCAAGTGCCCTATAAATATCAGACACTTTGTCAACACTACCACTAGCTTCTTTAATAGCATCCACACCATCAATTTTAGCCAATTCAACAGCAGTCTCGACTTCAATATCACATCCAGTACGTGATGGCACATTATAAGCAATAATTGGAAGATCACAAGCTTCTGCAATAGTGCCATAATGTTTTACTAAAGCATGCTGTTGTGGTTTATTGTAGTATGGAGTGATTAATAAAGCTGCATCAACACCAGCATCACAAGCAAATTTAGTGAGAGACAATGCCTCTGATGTAGAGTTACTGCCAGTTCCGGCTATTGTATCAACCTTACCATCAACTTCATCTACTAAAACTTCAATGACTTTATGATGTTCTTCATGAGTCATAGTAGCTGATTCACCAGTAGTTCCTGCACCAACTAAACCATTTACACCTTGATCAATTAAATAATTTATATTTGACCTGAAACCTTCTTCATCAAAAGTTCCATCTTTTGTAAATGGAGTGACCATAGCAACATATGTTCCTTCAAAATTCATTCTAAAACCTCTGTAATTAATTTATGTGCTTTTTCACCATCTTCCCAATCAACAAACAGTACGACAGCAGTTTGTGAGGAAGTAATTTCTAAAATATTAATGTTATTTTTTCTAAGTGGTTCTGTAATATCTGATATAATACCTGGAGTTTCAATAATATCCGGACTAACAAAAGTTATCATTGCAGTATCTCTTCCAAGAGATAAAGAACTTAAAACATCAGTATCGATTACTAATTGATGTAACAAAAGATATGCTTTATTTGAATCAACTTTGTTTACAAATACTGTAATTGAATTTTGACCTGCAGACATACCAAAAATATTAATACCATCATCAGCAAGAGCTGTAGTTAATTTAGCCATTAAACCAACTTTTTTAAGCATGGCTTCTCCAACAATAGCTATGAGTGAAATAGGATCTTTATAAAGTGTAACACATTTTAACATTTCGCCTTCAAAAGGCCCTACAATACGAGTACCCTTAGAACTTAAATCCTCATTAGCGAAATTAATAATTTTTGCACTTATTAATGGATCTTTGTATTTTAATGCATGCGGATGTAAAACTTGCGCACCATGAGTAGCTAAATCCCTCAATTCTTCAACAGAAATTGTATCCAACAATTCTGCATCTTCAATTTTATTAGGATCAGTTGACATTACACCATCTACATCAGTAACAATAACAACTTCATTTGCATCCAAACAATGCCCCATTAAAAATGCGGTTATATCACTTCCACCCCTTCCCAAAGTTGTGATTTCACCACTGGGCCCTTTTCCCAAAAATCCGCAGATAACAGGAATAACCCCTTGATTAACAAGTTGTTTAATCCCTTCAGTTTTCTTATTAGAAGTATTTAAATCTATTTTAGCTTCTAAAGAATTAGAATCTGTTATAATTGGCCATAATTTATTATAAGGATCAATAAACTCAGATTTTACACCTAAAGATTCAATAGTTGCTGAGAATAATCTAGCACTAGTCAATTCACCCATAGCCATAATTTCCGCCTTTTGCTTGTCAGTTAAACCAGTGCCAATAGCATCATTAGATAATCCAATGAGTTCATCAGTAGTCTTGTTGACAGCTGAAACTACAACTACTACCTGACTGCCTTTCATATACTCATTTACTACGGACTGCGCCGCTTTTTTAATCCTGGAACCATCACCCACAGAAGTTCCTCCGAATTTTACTACTATCAAATCCATTAAGTTCACCCATTTCTTGAAAATTCATTGAAAATTTGTTAATCAAACTAACAAAATATTCGTATATATTTTTATATAACCCTATTAATAAACTTTATAAAAATAAATACACTAAAAAAAGTTTAAAATTGAGAATAATTAAATAAAAAAAGAGTAATAAAAAATATGAAAAAAAGCTTATTCTCTAGTTTGTTCTAACCTTATAAGCCTAGTTACATATCCTGCAATTTTATTTCTTAAATGTTTAGTACTTACAGTGGAGTATTCTTGTACTAATTTTTTGTTTTGTTCAAAATCAGTAGTGAAAACACCTTTATGAGTTTCAATAAGTTCCTTTGCTAAACGTTTAACAAATGAAGTTCTAATATTTCCCATCAACATTCCTCCTTAAAATTTCTTTTTGTGCATTTTTATTTAAAATAGTCAACATATCCACTATTTGATTAATAATATCAACATCAAGACCTTTTTCTTCAGACAATCGCCTAATTTTATCATGAATAACTTTTTCTCTAGATTTATCAAAAATTGGTATTTCCAGATATTCTTTAGAACTAGCTATATCCTTGGCAAGAGCGGTTCTCTGAGAAATTAAATCAAATAATTGATTATCAATTTCATCAATAGATTTTCTTGATTTCTTTAGAAGTTCTTCAGCTTCTTTTTTATTTTTAAAAGATTTTATCTCATAACTTCTATTCAAAAAAATCACCAAACTGATAATAATGATAATAATATAATTTATTATTATCCTAGTATATAAACTATATGATTAATCCATTAAATTATAGTATTGAATTTAAGAAATAATTCCATCATAAATAGTGATTTTAGAATTAATCTAATTATAATAAATCAATGGAGATATTAACTTCCAATATAACAGTTTTGTATTCAAAAAATTACATTAACCAACAACAAAACTTAAAAATAAAAAAGATATGATGAAAATTGAATAAAATTTATTCATATAACTGAATTATATTTTAATAGATATTTCATCATGTTAAAAGATGTTTTGACTGTTTTTGTTGTTACAGTATTATGTGGAAGTGCAACTTCACAGATAACTGAAGTAATCCCTTTCTTATTAACATTTTCAAACAATGCTCCAGGATATTCTTGGCCAATATGACTATATATTCTCTTATTAACTTTACATTTTTTAGCAATATAGTTAGTAAGGTCTGCACTTTTTGATTTTAAACTCTTAGATCCCATTACAATATCTTTCCCAGGAGCTCCACCAGGTTTTGTAGTGTGGAAATCCCCATAAGAATTACATTTATATTTTACAACCAATTTAACAATTTTATTTGGTATAGTTCCAGAACTAGAAGCTATACGATTATAATCTTTATCTGTATATCTGACTTTTTTAGCAATTGCTTTAACATTCACAAACGGCATTATATAAACAGTTCCACTAATTGGATTATCAGACAAATATTTAATCATTTTCATTGCTGCAACTTGGGAGGATAATTCATTCCCATGAACACCAGCAGTCATGAAAACAATCTTTCCTTTTCCACCCTTAAATTTTAATAAAGGAATACCTTTTTTAGTTGCTGCAACAGCTTTTTTAACCCAAGTATTATTAGGCATGTTCTTTTTAATTAAATTAATTTTAGAAACATCACCTTTAAGATTCCAATTTAAGACAGTTAATGAAATCTTATTCTTAACAATATATGAATTAGAACCGTTTATATTATCAACTTTATATTTGATTACATATTTACCCGCTTGACAATTGAGTGTGAATGTAACCATTCCATCGCTATCAGTTATTTTCTCAACAGTCTTTTTACCAATGGTAACTGAAACGGTCTTACCAACCATTGGTTTTTTAAACTGATCAAGAACTTTAATATTATAGTTCACAACAGTCCCATAACTGGATGAAACATTCTTTGTTACAACATTACTTACAACAGACTCCTCTTTATAACTACCATTTGAAGTTGAGTTACTTGATGAATTAGATTGATTATCTGATACATTATCATCCTTCTCATTTTCATAAGATTTCCATTCAACCGAAGAATTTTCTGAAACTACAACATCATTTGATGCAGATGTAACATCAGGAATACTTCCAATATTTTTAGATGACATATCCACATTATCCACTACAACAGGATTATCTGAAGTAGATAGATTCTCAGAGGCTGAAACTATTGATAAGCTGCACAGCATAACAATCAGTAAAAGCATCGAATATATTTTTTTCATAATATCTTACAACCTACGTTATCAATTTTTGTTTCTATTACCGTACCTTCATATTTCTCCCAAGAGTATATAATATCATCGATTGTATCTTCATTTGAAACTGCTACAAAAGATGATCCTGTTCCAGATAAACCCGAAGCTATTGCTCCTGATTCCAATGCATCAATAGCTATTGATGAATTAAATCCTAAAGCTGCAGAATATAACAATCCATTTAGATTCAGTGCTTTAAAATAATCTTTATTACATGCAAACTCAAAAGCAGTTTCCACTAATGGTGCTAATAATTTCATCCTGTCCGAATTTGAATCTCCAGATTTTGAATAATAATTCGGCATATAGACCAAAACCGGATACTCTTCCATTTTTTCCCTAATAATAAACTCCCTATTCTTATTATTAGTTACTACAACACCACCAAAATAAGATGCAGTAGCATCATCAAAGGAACCTGTTATAGTAACTCCTGCTTCAAGTGATGCGTCAATTGCCATATTAATTAATTCCAAATCATCAAGAGGTTTTAAATTAAACTCCTCAGAAATAACTGAAGAAACAGCTTTAACAATAGCATTAGATGAAGCACTGCTACTCGATAATCCTGATGCCATTGGTAAATTAGATTCTGTTTTTAAATCAATACCAAATTCTGAAGTATCAATATTATAATGGTTAAACACTCTCTGAACACAAAGTTCCATAAACCCAATATCTGCACCAACATCATTGAGACAAGTTATTCCTTTATCCGTTGTTTTAGCAATACATTTTATATCCAGATCAATACCAAATGCAGAACCAAATCCTGTTGCAATAGCATTAATTATTGTTGCTGAACCCGGAGATCTAACAATAGTCTTCATCAATTAACCTCATCATAGGGGATGGTAACTTCCGAAAAATCAAATGCACGATTACGTGCATTAAGAGAAAACACCAATCTTAAATCATCATCTTGAATAATCGTATCAATTGCTTTGGCTATAGATGAAATTTTATTTGGATTTACAAGCAATCCGACATCATCATTGATAATTTCAGTTATGCCTCCAACATCACTTCCAATAACAGGTTTTCCACATGCTAAAGCTTCAATTAAAACTAAACCAAAACTTTCAGAAAATGACGGTAAAATTAGTACATCACAACTTGGAATAATATTTTCAACATCATTTCTAGAACCGGTGAAAATCACATCATGAATATTTTCTTCTTCAACTTTCTTGTTTAATTTTTTAAATTGAGGTCCGTCACCAACAATTACCAAATAATATTCACTTTGAGATACTTTTTTAGCATCCAATAGTGAATCAACATTTTTTCTTTTAATTAAATTTCCAACAAAAAGAACTATTGGCTTATCTTCAAGTTTATTTTCTTTTTTAAATAAATCATTTGTCTTTGATGAAAATTTATTAATATCAACAGAATTCCAAGATAATTTTGTTTTATTAGCAATTCCAGTAACACCTGTTGCGATTATTTCATGTCTTAAAGCATTACTTACTGCAAAAACACCATCAGCATCTCTTAAAACTTTTTTAATCGGAGATCTCATAAATGGCTGTTTTTTGTATAATTCAAACATGTCAGAACCATGTGCAGTTACATATGTTTTAATATTATGTTCTCTTCCAACTTCAACAGCCGCTGCTCCTGCAGGGAATAAATAATGTCCATGAATAATATCAATATCTTCTTTTTCTAAAAGATCTTCTAAAGCTTTTTTAGCATTCATTTTAAACATTAAACCTCTAACACCCGGAAGATTAAGTCCTTTAGTTCCAATGACATGAATTCCATCAATATCTTCAATATTTCTGTGAGGATAAGTAATCACATAAACTTCATGACCTTCATCAACTAATTTTTTTGATAAAGTATGAATATGAACACCAACGCCTCCAACATGAGGCGGAAACTGGCCTACCATAGCTATTTTCATAAAATAAAACTCCAATCAATCACTATTATTATATAATGAAATTGTTGTTTAAATAATTACCTTCCATGTCAACTAATATAACATTTAAATCTAAATCGAAACGTTGCATACACCTGTCATGAATTGCAGATGCAATACTATTTGAAACTTCAACTGAAACTCCAAGTCCATCCAGAATAGACATCATTTCATCAGTTGTTTTTGAATCAAATAATTTTTGAAGATTAATTTTATCGACACCACATAATGCAGCATGAGTAACCATTATTTCACGCCTGCCATCAGCAATAGCATGTTTAGTATCAAAAATGCCCCCAGCGACTTTAATTAATTTACCAATATGACCAAAGAAAGTAAACTTAGCAATTCCTCTTTTAGCCGCTTCATCAAACATGAAACCAACAAAATTACCAGTTTGAATAATCTGTTCTTTTTTAACATCTAATTGTTTCAATGCCAATTTTTCACCAATATTGCCCGGAACAAAAATTAAATCATCAATATCAGAAGCAATTGCAACATCAATTTGTGTAACAATTGAATTTTTATAAGCTTCACTCGACATTGATCTTGCAATCCCAGTAGTTCCAAGAACTGAAATTCCATTAACAATACCTAATTTTGGATTCATAGTTTTTTTCGCTATTTTTCTACCTTCAGGAATTGAAATAGTTACTTTAGCTACTTTCCCCTTAGGGATTTTACTAGACAAATTTTTAATAATCATACGACGGGGAACTGGATTTATGGCATACTCTCCAACAGGAATCTGAAGACCCGGTTTTGTAATTACTCCAACACCTTCCCCTCCAGTAATAATAACATTAGATTCTTCATCATTTTTATCCAATAATTCAACTGTAGAAATAATATCCAAATTTACTGTAACATCAGGATCATTATATGGATTTTTATGAGCAATCGCATAAGCTTTATTATTAGAAATGCATTTGCATTCATCAATGATAATATTCAATACTTTTTTGGGAGTTTCAACTTTGACACAAGCAATATCAGGAGTATTTAAAATCGCATCTAATGCTGCAAGAGAACATGCAGTTGCTACTGTACCAGTTGTTACACAAGTATAATTATCATTTGTCATTTTAATTAAAAAAAAAAGAATAAAAAAGTGTGAACCTATAACATAGATTCTAATTTTTCAATAAGTTCAGATTCAGCAGGTGCGCCGACGAAAGCAACTTCACCGTCGATTACAATAGTAGGTACAGCCATTATTTGATAATCCATAGCTCTTTGTCTGTTATCCATATTTCCATCAATTTTAACAGATTCTACATCAATTGCATTACCTAATTTATCTTTTGCTTTCATAGCAGCATCAATTGCTGCAGGACAGTGGGGACATGTACTAGTTGAAAATACTTCTACTTTAATTGCCATAATTAACATCTCCTATAAAATTATTTTGTAACTATTTTAATAATTAGTTATATATAACTGTTACCTATTTACAGTAGGTTTCAAATGCTCTCTACAAATGTTTAATACAAATAAAAAAAATAAAAATAAATGATAAAAATGGAAAACCTAGATACTGATATTAAAAAAATAATCAATAGCGCATATCCCTACATTAAAGATTTTAATCCTGCTCAAAAAGCAGTGATTGAGTCCGGATATTTAGAAGATAACTCCAATTACATAATTTCAATACCTACTGCAAGTGGAAAAACTGTTTTAGGAGTTTTACCTGCTTTAAAAACCATATTGAATGGTGGAAAAGCCGTTTATGCAGCACCGCTCCTTTCAATTCAAAACGAAAAAGTTAAAGAATTCAAAGCATTTGAGGAATATGGCATCAATGTAGGAAAACATCCATCAAGCGCAGATTTATCAGTTATGGTTTTTGAGTCATTTGACGCACTTACAAGATTTTCCTGGAATGTATTGAGAGAAGTAGATACATTAATTATTGACGAGTTCCATATGATTGGAGAGTATTCAAGAGGCCCAACACTTGAAGCTGCAATTACAAGAGCTAAGATTATAAACCCAAATATTAAAATTATCGCTCTTTCAGCTACTTTACGAAATATTGAAGAAATAGAAGGTTGGCTTGACGGAACGTGTGTGGAGCATGATTATAGACCAGTGCCATTACATAAAGAAGTATTAGATGCGGAAATGTTTAATACAAAGAATAAAAATGATGTGATTGTTAAAATTGTTGAAAAAGCAATGAAAGATAGCTCCCAAGCATTAGCTTTTGTTTCTACAAGAAGATTTACAGAAAGTTTAGCGACATATGTTGCTAAAAAAATTAATAAAAAAATCGATAAAAAGCAACGAGAAAAATTTAAAGAAGTTGCTGAGAAACTATTGGACGTTCCAAAGAAAAAAGGATCGCTTCCAACAAGCACTTGTTTAAAATTAGCTGAATCTGTAGAATTAGGTGTTGCATTTCACCATGCAGGTCTTTTCAATGAACAAAAAGAGATCATTGAAGATGAATTTAGAAATGGAAATATCTTAATGATTACAGCAACACCAAGTTTAATGTATGGAGTTAATTTGCCATCAAAAACTGTTGTAATTAGAGACCATACACGTTGGACAAGTAATGGACCGCAACCAATACCTGTTTTTGATTATGAACAAATGTCCGGAAGAGCAGGTAGACCACAATACGATGATGTAGGTTATTCTTACCTTATTGCAAAAACAATGGATGAAGCTCAAAATTTAGAAGAGTATTATGTTGAAGGAGAAATTGAAAAAACAAACTCAAAATTAGTGGATAATAAAGATGCAATTTATAAACAGATTATTGCCCAAATTGCTTCTTCACTTTCAAAAAATTTAGATGAACTTGTAGATTTCTTTGGAAAAACACTTTATGGTTATCAAATGAATAATAATCCATCAATGTCTTCTTTTGCAGAATACACTATAAAATATGAACTTGAAACTGCATTAGAATTCTTACTTCAAAATGGAATTATTAGAGCCACACCTGAAGGGCTTAAAACTACTGATTTTGGTTATTTAATTGCTAAATCCAATTATGCAGTAGAAACAGCCGTTAAAATTAAAGAATATATATCAAACATGAATGAAATTAATGTTGAAGAATTTATCTATGCATTATCTGAAACACCAGATTTGCCATTAATTTCATTTAAAGGAAGAAAATCAAAAGATCCTGTTAGAGACAGATTATCTGAATGCGGATTATTTGCAATGGATATTGGTGTTTCTGAAGCAACAACAGTTTCATTAATTGAATGGATTGATGAAAGAAATGAATATGAAATAGAAAATAAATATAATGTTTATTCGGCATCAACCAGGAGATCTGCTTATGAAGCATCCCGTCTTGTGAAATTTGCAAAAGATACTTCTGAAATCTTAGGAGACTATTCTAATTTAAAAGAATATGATATCCTATCTGCTAGATTATACTATGGAGTTAAAACAGACATTATTCCATTAGTCATTGGAGTTAAAAGACTTGGAAGAAAAAGAGCTAGAAATCTTGTAAAATTGTTTGGAAACAATTTAAGTAACATTTCTGAAAATGAATTACAAAAAGTTGAAGGAATTGGTCCTAAACTAGCTGAAAAAATAAGATTATTTGTAAAAAATTAAAAAAAAGGTGGATTTAACCTCCACCATTACCAGCATCACTAGATAATTCAAGTTCTTCAAAGCTAATAGCTTTCTCTTTTAAATCTTCAACATCAAGATCCTTACCAGCACCCCAAGAACTTTTTTTGATATCCTTTTCCGCTAACAATTCAACATGACTTGATTTATACCATAAACCAGTTTTACCTAATTTAACCCATCCAATACCATCAGTTATTCTTTCATCAACAACTTCACCCATAGTACCAGTATCAACATATCTGACATGAGAATTTAAAGGAATTTCAATATCTCTTGCATCAAAAACCATTTTGAAAACCTCTGTGTTTACTTATCTTCTTCGATTTCAACTTCAACAGCTTCAGCTTCTTCAAATTCAGCATCTTTCGGAATTTCTTTGTTTAGGATAACATAAGCACCAATAGTAGCAATATCGTCAAAACTAATTACAAGTTCGTCTTTAGAAAAGATATTTTTTTGTAAAGTTAAAGTAATCTCATTAATTTTTCCAGTTGCTGCATCAAATTCAACATTACTTACTTTACCTACTTCATATGCATTTTTATCCAAAACAACAGATCCTAAAAATTCTTTAATTTGCATAGTTTTCACCTAAGAAATTTATAATATTATATTTAAATTATTAAATATTTAAATACAACCGTGATATAAAATTAACTATTAATTATTGAGGTTAGAAATAATGGAAAAAGCATGTCGAATTATAATTAACGATATTCTTAACGGTGAAATATCTACACGACGTGATCTTGAAGTTGCAAAAAGACAACTTTGCCGTGACTTAAATTTATCTAGATTTATGAGTAACGCAGACATATTAGAATTTGCCAAACCGGAAGAAAAAGAACTTGTTTCTGGAATATTAAAGAAAAAACCAACTAGAACCATGTCCGGTGTTGCAGTTGTTGCTGTAATGTGCCATCCACACAAATGTCCTCATGGAAGATGTTTTTATTGTCCGGAAAGTGACATAGCGCCTCCAAGTTATACTGGTGAAGAACCAGCGGCACTTAGAGGGAGAATGTATGAATTCCACCCATACATACAATGTTTTAATAGATTAAAACAACTTAAAAAAATTGGACATCCTATTGATAAAGTTGAACTAATCATTATGGGCGGGACATTTCCTTCAAGAGACTTATGTTATCAAGAATGGTTTGTATCACAGTGCTTGAAAGCAATGACCGATTTTGGTTTAATACTTGAAAATAAACCAACAAATTATGAATATAATTTAGATTTCAATGAAATAAGATCTTTTGAAAAAGGTATTTTAAAGACATATCCTCCGAATGATTATGTTTTAATAAGTGATGTTCAAAAAGCTAATGAAAACTCAAAAGTAAGATGTGTGGGAATGACATTCGAAACACGTCCAGACTATTGTAAAAAAGATCATATTAATAGAATGCTTGATTTCGGAGTAACAAGAGTTGAACTTGGTGTTCAAACATTATCTGATGACATATACTCCAAAATAAAAAGAGGGCATAAAATAGCTGATGTTATTGAATCAAATCAGCTTTTAAGAGATTCGGCAATTAAAGTTGCAATGCATATGATGCCCGGTTTATTTTCAGATGAAAAACAAGATTTAAAAATGTTTAAACAATTATTCCATGATGATAATTTTAAACCTGACATGTTAAAGATTTATCCCTGTCTTGTTACCAAAGGAAGTGAATTATATGACTTGTGGGCGGAAGGCAAATATGCACCATATACCGATGAGGAAGCTGTTGAATTAATTGTCAAAATTAAAAAAATTCTTCCCAAATGGGTTAGAACAATGAGAATACAACGTGATATTCCATCAACATTAATTGAAGCTGGAGTTAAAAAATCAAATTTAGGAGAGCTTGTTTATAATAGATTAGATGAAGAGCACATCAACTGTCAATGCATACGTTGCCGTGAAATTGGCCATAAAAAAACATCAAAACAATATAGTTTAGACGAATTTGAGTTATTTAATGAAAGTTACAAGGCATGTGGAGGAGTTGAAAACTTCTTATCCATAGAAGATATTAATGAAGAAAGTGTTGCCGGATTTTTAAGATTGCGTTTCCCATCAAAAGATCATTTCAGAGATGAAATTAGTGATAAAACCGCACTTGTAAGAGAATTACATGTTTATGGAAATATGATTAAAATAGGAAACAGAAACCCCCATATAGGCCAACATACGGGATTTGGAGAACGGCTTCTAAAAGAAGCTGAAAATTTAGCTATTGATAATGGTAAAGAAGAAGTTGCTATAATAAGCGGAATTGGAACCAGAAATTATTATCGTAAATTCGGTTATGAAAAAGTTGGACCATACATGGTAAAAAAATTATATAAAAACATTTAAATATAATGTTCGTATAAATACAAACTAATTAAGAGAGTGATAATATGACATACAATATAAAAAATTCAAAAGAGTTAGCAGGTTTAATTAATTACACTAATTTAAATAATATAATTACTGAAAGTGAAATGGTTGAATTCCTCGAAAAAGCAAAAGAAACTAACTTTAATTCAGTTGTTGTTTCTCCTACTTATGTCAAATTAGCAAAAGAAACATTAAAAGACACTAATATAAAAGTTGGAAGTGTTATTGGATTTCCATTAGGTTTCGAAGATACTGAAAGTAAAGTAGAGGCTGCCAAATCATTACTTGACAAAGGTGTTGATGAATTTGAAGTAGTTCTTAATTTAAGTTACCTAAAAGATGAAAAATACGAATTACTTGAAAATGAAATCAAACAAATAAAAGAAGCAATTGGAGATAAAGTTTTAAAAGTAATTATTGAAACAAAAGCGTTAGAAGACTATCAAAAAGCTAATGCTGCGAAATTGGCTGAAAAAAGTGGTGCAGATTATGTAAAAACTTCCACAGGTTTTGTATCACCAAGCCATATTTTTGAAAATGTTAATGACATTAATATTATCCAAAAACATGCACCGACAATTAAAATTGAAATTTATGGTGGAATTAACAATTATAAATTCGCTAACCAGATATTAACTGGAGGAGCAGATGTAATTGGTAGTGACCAAGGTTATGAAATTGTTAAAAGATATAAAGATTTACGAGAAAACACACAAGTAAAACCAAAACCTATCACATTATAGATTAAAAAACCATCACCATATTTAATATGCTAAACCATCACAATTAATTAAAATTGAAAAATCCTAAAATAAGTATATTCTGGAAATTAATAAAAACAGATAAAAAGTAATGCCATGGGCCGGACTTGAACCAGCGACATCTAGATCTTCAGTCTAGCGTTCTCCCATCTGAACTACCATGGCATATGGACCGAACGAGATTCGAACTCGTGATCTCCTCCACGTCAAAGAGGAATCATACCCCTAGACCACCGGTCCTACACAACATATTATACTTTGTAAAAAGTAATATATAAAGCTTTCTTAGTTGAATAGAACTAGCAATGTAAAATTTAAAAATAAAAAAAATTGACCAAGAAAAATGGCCAATAGATTTTATTAATTAAAAGCTTTTTTAAAAATAACTAATTAGAAAATCTATTTGATTGCTAATTTGATATCTTCAGCTTTTACAGTTTTTCTACCAGCGTGGCGTGCGAAATTAACAGCTTTTTGTGCGATTTCGTCACCTTTTTCTTCTAATGCTTCAGCTAATGCAATTTTTGCATCATCACTAATTCTTTGTGCGCCAGCATTTTTTAAGATACGACCGACTGGTGCGATTGGTAATTCACTCATAATGACACCTCCAATTAAAAGATAGTACACAATAGTATATAAAGGTATCGGTAAAAATGCTTATTTCACCCTTATATTATAACTTATCACCTATCAGAATATACTTTCAGATTTAGGAAAAAATTATAAGTATTATAAAAAATTAAGGAAAAAAGTAACATCAATATGGAAAAATAAGATAAATAAAAAAATAAAAAAAATTATCCCAATAATTCACTTTTAAGATAAGTAGCAGTTGCATCAGTTATTTTTACGTCAACAAAAGTTCCTAAGCTAACATTATCAACAATTACAGGAATATAAGAATTAGTTTTTGCAATAAATCCTCCTTTAGAACCTTTTTCAATGACTAAGACTTTCTGATTGGAATTAACTAATTCTTTATTTTCTTCTTCAGTTATTTTTGATTTAATCTCAGATAAAAATTTTGATCTTCTCTTCATAGTTTCATGAGGAATTTCAGGAAGTGAAGAAGAAACTGCACCTTTTCTGTGTTGATATTTTGATAAATGAATTAAACTTGGTTTTATTTTTTCAAGTAATTCAACAGTTAAATTAAAATCCTCCTCACTTTCAGTTGGATAACCCACAATAATATCAACAGCCAAAGTTAAACTAGGAATTTCACTTTTAAATTTTGAGACAATATCAAGATATTGATTAACACTATGCCCTCTCCTCATGTCTGATAAAACTTTATCACTTCCACTTTGAATAGGCAAATGGATGAAATTATATACCTTCGGATGTTTCATCGCATCGATGATTTCATCAACATCATTTAAAATATTTTTAGGATGCATCATTCCAACACGAATACGAAAATCCCCATCTAAATTAGCCACTTCTTTGATTAAATCAGATAGTTTTTCACCACTATCTTTACCGAACGCTGCAGTATCTTGTGCGGTAAGCTGAATTTCACAGGCACCCTGTTCAATAGCTTTTCTTGCTTCTTCCTTAATATCTTCAATAGGATAGCTATTCAATGGTCCACGAGCAAAACGTGTGCAACAGAATGTGCATGCACCCAAACAACCTTCACATATTTGGATAATATGAATCAGACTATCATCCATGACTTTAGGAACATCAACTTTAGACTCCTTTGAAAATCCGGACTCACGAACGACTTCACCACAATATGTGGATTTAACAACCTCTGCAGATTTATTTAACTGATGAGGTCCAATCCATGAAGCATTAGGAGCAACTTTATCCAATTTTTCAGGGTCGATTTCGACCATGCATCCACCAACGATGATTTTTTTATCTGGAAAATCGTTTTGAAGCTTTTGAATTCTATAAGTAACTTTATTTTCAGTAGGTAACTTAACATAACATGTATTTACAATAATAACATCTGCTTCTTCCATAGACCCTACAATATCAATATCATTTTCTTGTAGATTACCTGCTATAATCTGTCCATCAGCTTTATTAAATGTGCAACCGTAAGATTCAATATATACTTTCATTTTATTTTCACTCTAGGAAGATTTTTTAGTTTTCTTAAATATGTCCTTAGTCAAATCATAATCAAAATTATTAAATTTAACTGGTTTTGAATAAACTCTTTTTATAACTTCCGCTTTTGCAAATCCAGAAGTTAATTTTCTATCTTTAGTTTTAATAACATGAACTTTTACAATGTGTTTGTCTATTTTAACAATATCACCAGGGGCTATTTCAAAATCCCTTTCCAAATCTAATTTGTAAGAATCAACTTCGCCGTGCAAATCTACTGAAAAACCTATACGTGCCGGAATTTCAGTAGATGCTGCCCATATAGTATTAATATCTTCAATTTTTGCTTTATTTACTCTTTTATCCCCAACTTCAATACTGGTCACTTCAACTTGACCTAAATCAGAAAGTAGGACATCACCACTTTTAAGTTCATCGCTTGGTGATAAATCAATAGTGGTTTTATGAGACTTATCATGTGCAGAAATAATTAACCTATAAGGTTTAGGTTTTTTTGCAGAGAAAATATCTTTAAAAACATGACCACAGTCTTCACATTTTAATAAATATTCCTCCATAAGCTTTTTTTTAGATGATTTTTGTTTTGCGTTTAAAATTTCAACATTATCAGAACCACAAATTGGACATTCCATTTTTTATGCCTCCTTAATCAGATTCATTAAGATAATGATTAACTAAACCACCATCTTCCAATATATTTAACATGAACTCTTTGAACGGTTCAAAATTTTTGCTATCACCAGTAGTTTCATTAACCAATTTGCCTTCAGACAGATCAATACTTATTACATCCCCATCTTCAGCTTCAATATCACTAACAATAACTGGCAGCCCAATATTAATTGCATTTCTATAAAAAATTCTTGCAAATGATTTTGCAACGATTGCACTAACACCTGCTGTTTTAATAGCTACTGGTGCTTGTTCTCTTGATGAACCACAGCCAAAGTTTTCATCAGCAACAATAATATCTCCTTTTTGGACATTCTGTGTAAAATCCGGCCTTTCACCTTCTAGGACATGATCAGCTAAATCTTGTGGATTGAATGTTCTTAAATATCTTCCGGGGATAATAACATCAGTATCAATATTCTCCCCAAAAGTCCATGTTTTTCCTTTAATAATATCCATAAACATCACAATAAAATTGAATTGAAAAAATGAGTATTTGGGATTTTTCCAAATACAAAATAAGTTAAGGTGATTTAAAAATTAAATTATTCTTTTTTTTGTTTTAAAGGTTTTGCAAAATTTTGCTCAACACTTTGACGATATATTGAATTCATGGTACAGAATGGAATAATTCTACCATCCGGAGTTGCATAATGGATAACACATTTTTTAACCCTGTCTTCATCAAAGTTAAATGGATCCATGAAATGCATACATGAAATAAGCATTGCGTCTTTAGAAAAATCCCCTAATGCACTGTAAGACCTTTTAGCAAATACATCAAATAAAATCTTCTTAATATCTAAGTAATCCGGAGTTTTACTAGGATGTATTAATTTTGGAAGGTTTTTAGTAACACTAGCTATAACTTTCTTGCGAGCACCAAACTTACCTTCAATAAGTTTATCTGCATATTCATCTAATTTTTCAAATAATCCTTCAACATCAATAAAATTTGTAATTGGAATTAATTTATCTCTTCCAGACCCTTCAGTCTTTTCTCTAAACACATAAGTACCTACACCACAGTGCTGGTGGCAGTTTAATGTAACTGGTGGTCTTTCTTCACCATCAAGTGCAGAGATGAATCTTGCAACTGGTTCAACAGCAGATGGCGGATAGAAATCAGTGGTTTTAACTTGACCTTCAGTCTGTTCTTCAATGATTTTAACAAAGTCGGGAATTGTAATTCTTTGAGCTTCAACTTGATCAGCAGGAGTTCTTCCAGAGAATGAAACAGGCTGGAAATTAACTCCATAAATAATATCATTATTATCAAATGCAAATTTAATTATTTCACCAATTTGATGATCATTAATTCCTTTAATTAATGTAGGAACCAGTACAACACCTAAACCTGCTTTTCTACAATTTTCAATTGCCTCTAATTTAAATGGAAGTAAATCTTTACCCCGATTATTAATATAAGGTTCTGGAGTTACCCCATCAAATGCCAAGTAAACTGTGTTTAACCCAGCCGCTTTTAAATCTTTAGCCAAGTTTTCCCTTTTAGCCAGCCTTATTCCATTAGTAGCTATTTGAACATGAGTAAAACCTTCTTCTTTGGCCATTGCAATAAGTTCAACAATGTCTTTTCTAACCGTTGGTTCTCCACCGGCATATTGTATAGCAGGAGTTGGATTTGGTTTTAGATTCCTTAGGTTCTTAAGCATTTGCCTAATTTCATCTTGTGTAGGCTCATATACATATCCTGCAGCAGCCGCATTAGCAAAACAAACAGGGCATCTTAAATTACATCTATTTGTTACATCGATTAAACCTAAAACAGTTGATGTTTCGTGTTTTGAACATAAACCACAATTACTAGGGCAACTAGCAGTATCCTCAATGCATGGATTTTCAATAGAAGTTATTGATGGAAGATAGTTATTAGCCCTATTATACAATTCATCATCACCCCAATAAGTGTTAATAAACTCACCATGCTCATCACAAGTTTTTTTAATGAAAACTTTACCATCTTCATCATAAACTTCTGCATCAATTGGTTTACCACA
Organism: Methanobrevibacter gottschalkii DSM 11977; assembly: GCF_003814835.1. Classification (NCBI taxonomy): domain Archaea; kingdom Methanobacteriati; phylum Methanobacteriota; class Methanobacteria; order Methanobacteriales; family Methanobacteriaceae; genus Methanobrevibacter; species Methanobrevibacter gottschalkii. Next base: position 121,188 of record NZ_RKRG01000002.1, on the reverse strand, counting down.
CTCAGGGCATAAACTTTTTGTACTTTTAATTTTCAAAAAAAATCACCCTCATTAATAATTCTTCAATTATTATAGTAAACTTATATATTATTATTATATTTAAATAATTGTAATATTTAAACTTAATTAATATATAGTAGTTTTTACATAAAATATAATTTGGAGATAAATTAAATGACTATTAATATTCAAATATTACTTATTGCATGTGTTACAACGCTATATTTCATACTTCCGGCATACTTTTCAAACGGTGCGGGATTATTATTTGGTGGAGGAATGCCTGTTGATTTTGCAAAATCTGATAGGTACGGTATTCGATGGATTGGAGATGGAGTAACCTGGAGAGGATTATTCGCAGGAACCATTATTGGGATTATAACCGGTATCGTGCAAGGATTTATTGCTCCGCATATACTTCCAGCTTATGGACAATACATAATAACTCCAATAGTAACAAACATTAACAGTGGGATATTAATAGGATTTTTACTTGGTTTTGGAGCCCTATTAGGTGATGCAATGGGCAGTTTTTTAAAAAGAAGATTAGGTATTGGTCGTGGAAAACCTGCTCCATTATTGGATCAATTAGATTTCTTAATAATTGCATTAATTCTAGTTTCATTAGTTGTAAAAATAGATTTATTATTTATTGCAATATCAATCATATTAACATTAGTTATACATTTAATAGCAAATACCTGTGCATATCTACTTGGTATAAAAGACGTTTGGTACTAATTCTGAAAAAAGATTAAAATAATAATCTTTAATTTAAATATTTATTCATCATTACAGAAGTTCCAATAGCTGGTGCAACAACACACTCTTCATCAGTCAATATATCCCCCATAGATTTGACTTCCAAACCCAACAGTTCTGCCGCTTTTTTATCCAGAATATCTTTTCCAAGACCGGTTGTAACAATCAAATCCAAGTTTTGAGTTTCAACTACTTGTTTCAAACCATCAGCGATTTGTTCAACTTGTTTTTGGTGAATGAATTTAGACATGCCAACAATCTCATCCATAGTCATCATTTCCAGATCAGCACATACTACACGAGCTATTCTTTTTGCACATTCAATTTTTGATTTGCCTTCCCCATCAAAAGTATCACAAACATAATCCTCTTCAGTAATCAAGTCCAAAACAGTATACACATCAGCAGTTTGTGCAAATAATTCACTAGCTACACGATATTCTTTTCCATTTAATTCAATTTTATCTAAAAAACTTGTTAAATTAGTTCTTAAGGTACCTGTGTATACTAATTCTCCAGTAGCAGACCTATCAAAGTCGGATTTTCCAATTGCACATTCAACTCCATCTTTAATCGGTATAATATCAGTTGTTGTACTGCCGGTGTCAATAAAAATACAGTTATCAGAAATCAATGTTGCAATTTGAGCAGTTGCAATCCAATTAGCAGCTGCTGCTTTTAGTGGAGTTTTAATGATTTCTTCTTTTGACAACATCCCATCAATCCCCACATATGCTATCGGACAATCAAATGTTTTTTCACATTTTTTAACTACATCCAAAACTCCATCTTTTTTAGTATCATATGCATCAACAAGTTCTGCCGTCATTGAAATGCCTACAGCATCAATTTCAGAAACTGGACAAATATTTTCGATTAATTCAGTTAAAACTCGTGATAAATCATCATTATTACTCCACATTGGAAGATATGCAAAATCAACTTCAATATTTTTAATTTCCTCACCATCAAAGTCGATGACTGCTAAATCAGTGTTCGCACCACCAATATCAAATCCTGCCACCTTCATTTTATATTCTCCTAATTTCTAATGAATTTCCTGACTTTTTAAATTCGATTTCACCATCTAACGAAATGTCCAAATCACCAATATTGATATTTCCATCAATCAGATCAATTATTGTTTTACTTATGTTAAAATTAGCTATTTTGCTTAATCCAACATAAGGCGTTGTAAATCTTGAATTAATTTCAAGTAAATAAAGGGAATAAATATCCTTTTCATCCGAATTAATTCTTAAGTCAACACCGACAAAACCTTTCATCCCCTCTATAGATTCAATCGCCTTGGTTGCAATATCAAATGCTTCATCTTTAAATTTAGACTCAAAAGGCAATCTTCCACCCATATAAATTCCTTTATTCTCTTTCAATTCAACATACTGTTCATTCAAACTTATTGGAAGGGCATTTTTACCATCTGAGATTAAGCTAACACTAATATCGCTTCCTTCAATATATTCCTGAACAAGAACACGAGAGCCTGGTGTAAAAATTTTATCCAAGTCCAAAGTTAAATCTTCGATTTTCTCTATGATTACAATATCCTCACAGTCCACACCCATTAATGGTTTTATTATTAATTTAAGAGGAGTTAATGGATCTTCAGCTTGCCATCTTTCATGTAAATTTTCAATTGCTCTTTTCCAATAGCCTTTAGAATCAATTTTAAATCTAAATGATCTTGGTTGAGGAATTGTATTCGGTAATGCTTCATAAGTTTCATATTTATCAGATGACTTTAAGCAAGCTTCAGCTGAAGAATTGTATATCTTCACATCATTTTCTTCTAAAATCTTAGTAATGTTGTAGAGATTATTATTGTTTTCTGCTGAGATAAAAATAGCTTTATTAAATTGATCTGCATTCTCTTCAAGCCATGAAACTACATCCTGATTAATTAAGATTGGATTTACATTACCATAATTTTTTACAACACTGCCATAAGATTCATTAATAATCAAATCAACGTTGAATTCTTTTAAATCATCTAAAAGTGAAAATAATAACGCTTCAGCTTCAGAAATAATGCATTTATCCTTTTCACCAGAAGCAGTGAAGTATTCAAATACCAATATAGATTCATTCTCTTTTGTCATAATTAATCACCATACCATTTAAATTCAACTCATCAGTGGGAAATTGCATATTTTTCCCATCAAAAACCATGTGAACAAGTGCATTCTCTTTTCTTTCAAAATCTTTAACAGAAATATCTTCACGAATGTTTTTCATTTTTCTTTTAAATGAATTCATTATATCCTCAGGTGCAACAATATCCAATAATCCGCGAGCATGATAATCTTCAATTGCATCTACAGTTAATTTTGCAGAATCCCCTTGACCATATGGGTTTATAGCATTTTTCATTTTATCTGCAAAATTTTTATTATCAAGAATTTTACGGGCATTAGATACAATAGCTTCCCTATCTGACCCTACAAGAATATTTCCTCCTGCAGTTACCGTTTCCGGTCTTTCAGTATTATATCTCAATGTTAAAGAAGGAACACTTAATGTTATTGCCTCCTCTTGAAGACCGCCTGAATCGGTTAAAATTAAAGTTGAAGCAGAAGTTAAAAGTAAGAAATCAAGATAACCCAATGGTTTTATGATATGAACATGCTCCAAATTATTTAATTCATCAAATAATCCAAATTTTTCAAGTGTATTTTTTGTCCTTGGATGAATTGGAAAAATAATATCCGCATCATCTAATTCTTTTAATGCTTCAATGATACCGACAACCCTTTCCTTAACATCCACATTTTCTGCCCTATGCATTGTTAAAGTTAAAATATTGTCCATTTTATCAATATTTAATTCTTTAAGAGATTTTTCTTTAATTCCTCTTTTTTTAGCAATTTTCAGATGTCTAAAACAAGCATCAACCACAGTATTTCCAGTTATGAATAAATTTTTTCTCGAATACCCCTCAGCTAAAAGATTAATAGCGGATTCGGCTGTTGGTATAAAATACATTGTTGAGCATACATCAGCAGCCCTACGGTTTATTTCTTCAGGCATTGTCATATCAAAAGATCTGAGTCCGGCTTCAACATGGCCTATTGCAATATGCAATTTAGATGCGACAAGAGCACCTGCTAAAACCGCATTTGTATCCCCTTGAACCAAGACGATGTCCGGCTTTTCATCAAGAAGAACCTTCTCAATACCTTTCATCATTAAACCTGTCTGTTTCCCATGTGTTCCGGAACCCACCTGAATATTATAATCCGGAGTCCTAATATCCAAATCCCTAAAAAAAGTATCAGACATCTCCTCATCATAATGCTGGCCTGTATGCAAAACGATTTGATCAATATTCCTTTTAGAAATCTCATCAATAATAGGAGCCATCTTAATAATCTCAGGCCGAGTTCCCAAAATAGTAGCTATTTTCATAATATTATTATATTTATAAATTAATCATTAAAAATTCTTTTTAATTTTTAATGAGGTATTTTTGATAGCTTGATAATTTAATAAATGAAGACGAAAAATGCTCTTGCATAATCCAAACTAACATGAGAATATTGGCAAAATCAAGTGATGCATAGCGAAAAATGAATATTTTGATAATTATAAGACTTCAGAAATATTATATATTAATAAAATATTGCTGCAACAGCAATGTGCAAAAAAAATTAAGAAAATAATTTTTTAACTATGAACAAACTGCAATGAGTCCACATTTACCATTCATGCAAATCCTGTAGACTTTTTATCATAGACTCCCTGATTGCATATCTTTTTTGTAAATCCGATAAAGAATCAACTAAATCACGTTTAAATCTCTCACAAGCATAGTCATCATATCTGAATTTGATTCCATCATATTGAATATTCATTAAAATTAAATATTCTGCTTCCATAACCTTAATATTAGCTCTTGATTCATTTTCTTCAGGATTTAGTAGTCTTTCAACCTCATCCAAATCCATTTTACCAATAGCCACATCCACAAAAACCCTCATCATTTTCCTTACCATATTCCATAAGAATGACTCGCCATAAATATCAACAAAAATTGGGGATAGTGTATCATGAAGGTTTGGGAATCCTTTTTTGTGATAATCTTCCAAATCAAATTTTTTGATTTTAATATCATCAATAGTTCTTGTAGTTGTTTTTTGGAATCTTTTTGTAAAATTAGTAAAGTCATGAGTTCCTTTAAAAATATCAGCACATTCTTTTAATTTATCAATATCCAAATCTTGAAATAACATATATCTATATTGTCTCATTTGTGCATATCTAGGCTTAAATGCATAACGTACAGGTGCACTAGCAAGGATTTGAATATCATCAGGTAGAGAATTATTAATCTCATTTATCCTAACATCTTTTTCAGACTGAAAACTAATCACATTACCTAAACTATGAACACCAGCATCAGTTCTACCGGCTATTCTAAATCTAGACTTTTTCAAATCATCAATATAATTAAGTTTACGTAGATGATATATTAATTCTTCTTCAACTGTTCGCAGGTCAGGTTGACGTTGAAAACCATGAAAATTAGTTCCAATATATCCAATTTTTAGTGCTGTTCTTTTCATCAATATTAATATTTTAAACAATCTAAATAAAGATTTAGGAAAAATAAGTATCATTACAAATTTAATCAAAATACGACACAACCAATATATAATATAAAATAATAATTAGCAATATGGATTTAACTCAAAAATTAAGGAAATATTTAATTAAAAATGGAGCTACTGAAGTTGGTTTTGCAGATATTATTAATTTTACTCCAATAACAGGTTTAAACAACGGAATCGTTTTTTACATAACTTATCCAAAAGAAACTATTAGAAATATGAAAAATGCACCAACTAAAGAATATAATGAAGAATATGATAAAATTAATTACAAATTAGATGAATTAGGCATGAAATGTGAAGAATTCCTAATTAAATATGGTTATAATGCATATGCACAAACAAGACAAAGACTTGGGAATGACTTTGGAGAACACAATTCATTTAAATTACCTCATAAAACTATTGCAACACGTGCAGGAATAGGATGGATTGGAAAATCAGCACTTTTAATTACAAAAAAATATGGCAGTGCTTTAAGATTATCTTCTGTTTTAACTGACGCCCCAATAAAAACAGGACTCCCAACAATTAAATCTGAATGTGGAAAATGTATGGAATGTAAAAATGCATGTTCTGGAGGAGCAATAAGTGGAACAGAATGGAATTATAAACTCAACCGGAATGATTTTTATGATGATAAAAAATGTGAAAAATATGCATTAAAAGTATCAAAAGAAAATTTAGGAGACGAAAAGACAATATGTGGAAAATGTATTTATGCTTGCACATTTACCCAAAAATATATTAAGAAAGCATAGTTTAACTGAATATAAATCATTAGAATGAACCGTTTCAAATCCATTTCACAGAAAAAAACAATCATCTCAAAATAACCGTTTTAAAAAAAAGAACCTAATAAAAAATCAATTTACAATTAAATAAAAAAAAATAAAAATAGGGAAATTAAATTTTTTTATTCCTGAGCAGTTTCAGGATTTAATAATTTTTCAACATTTTCTCCGATAAAATCAAACAGTAATACAACAATCAATAATGACATACCCGGATAAAATGCTAACCACCAATATCCAGAGGATAAATAATTCATTGATTCAGATAAAATTACACCAATAGCTGGCTCATGTGGAGGCAAACCAAAACCAAGGAATGTAATTGCAGCTTCATGCATGATTGCATGAGGAAACATTAGAATAACACCAACAATAATCTGAGATATAACTAATGGTAAAATATGTTTTATTGCTATCCACATTTTTGATTTTCCTAAATTCTCTGCTAAGGAAATGTATTCTTTTGTCCTGATTTCTTTAACTTCAGATCTTAAAACTCTTGCAAGCGGCGTCCAGTGAGTTAAACCTACACCCATCACTACTCCAATTACTCCTCCACCAAACATCATAGAAATAAGAATAATTAAAAGAATATGAGGTATTGAACCAAACAGATCAATAATTCCGGCAACAAATTCATCGGTGAATTTATTAAAACTTGAAAATAATCCTAAAATAATAGAAATAACAGTACTAACAATAGATGCAATAAAACCAACCATCAGACTTAATCCGAGACCTGCAATAGTTCTTTGAAACATGTCCCTACCCATCCAATCGGTACCAAAGAGATGTTCTAAGGAAGGCATTTGATTTGCATTAATAAAACTTGTTGGAATATCTCTTATAAAATAACCAGAAATAAAAATGCTTAGAATAACCAATGCCGAAAGAATAATAATTACAATAGTTTTTGTTCTAAGATTTGCAGGATATAAAAACCATTGCTTTTTATCGTCAGCTTTTTTAATCATTGAACTCCTTCTCCTTAATTCTTGGATCAATCAAATAGTATGAAAGATCGGCGAGTAGATTGCCTACGAATACAAATATAGCACTGAATAGTACAATACCCAAAAATAATGGCACATCATTTTGAAGACCTGCTGCAACAGCTGTTTGACCAATACCCGGATAAGAGAATACTTGCTCAACTAAAACGGCACCACCAAATAATTCACTAAATGATAAAAATTGTAATGTTATTGCAGGCAATAATATATTTCTTATGCCATGATTTTTTACTAAATTCCAACCTTTTTCTCCCCTAGATTTAGCAAATAATACAAAATCAGAAGATAAAACTTGAATTAATTCATTACGTGTATACATTGCAATTGGTGCTAAACCAACTAAACTCAATGTCAAAGTAGGAAGTACCAATCTTGTTGCCCACTCTGCAAATGTTACATCTGTACTTCTAACACCAATTGGAACACCAAATCCAATTGGAAACCATCCCAAATAAACTGCAAATACCATTAAAATAAGCATACCAACCCAAAAGGATGGGGCAGACTGAATTGCATAACAATAAACTTTTACTGCTTTATCAATCCAGGATCCCTTATTTTTACCTGCAACAACCCCTAACAAAAATCCGATGATTCCACTTAATAACCATGAAATCGCCATCAGCACGATAGAAGCAGAAGCTTTTTCTAAAATAATGTCGACAACTGGAGCACGATATATTAAAGAAGTGCCTAAATTACCTTGAAATAAATCAATTAACCAATGAAATATTTTAGTTGTTAATGGGACATTTGTACCAAAATACTCCTGAAGTATTTGTCTTTGAGCTTCTGATACTGCAGCTTGTTTTAAATACGCATTTACAGGATCTATAGGGGATAAATCTAATAATACAAAACTGAATATTGAAACTGCAATCATCAATATTAGAAAACGTATTAACTTGTAACCAAAAAATTTTAATAATTGATTTTTATTCAAAATAAAACCCCCAAATACAATTTAAAAATAAAAAAAAGGAAAAATGAAATAATTAAGCTGTGGAATTGGTTCTTGACCAATCACATATATTAATCAAAACATCATTTCCTAAACCATCTGGTTGTTTACCAATATCAATACCGTCTTTAATGAAGTAATTATAATCATAATTAGCAATCCATACCCATGGAGCGTCTCCAGCAGGACCCCAACCTCCACCATTAACAAGGGCAGATTGAGACCATAATGAATCAGCCTGGTTAAGATCACTAGTATGCATAGCTTCATCCATTAATCTATCAGAAGCGGAATTATTATATAAGTTAGGATTCATATAGAATCCATCCATTTCTTTGCTGTGATATTGCTGATAAATTGATTTGTATGGATCTGGAGAAGTTTGTTGCATTAAAGCTGCTGAACTATATAGATTTTTATAAATTGTATCCCAATCAGCACCTACAAGTTTAACTTCAATACCTAATTCTTTTGCTTGTTCGGCAAAAACAGTAGACATTGATTGTCTATCCAAATAATCTGGAGGATAATATAAGTCAAATGATGCTTTCAAACCATTTTTCTCGACAATTCCATCGCCATCAGTATCAGTCCAGCCACCATCTTTCAAGATTTGTTTTGCTTTTGATACATCCCCATCAGCTACTTTAGCATCAGGATTTGCATAAGTTCTTGTATCAACACCAGTAAATTCAGGAGAAGCATGTCCTGCAAAAATTTCATCACACATAGTTTGACGATTAATACCAACATTTAAAGCTTCTCTAATTGATTTATCCGCAGTCACATTGTTACCAACTTTCATAGTACCATTATACATAATTCCAGTATCATTAAGATATGGTAAAGATACACCCTGTGCTCTGCCTGCTGATTTCTCAATAAATTGATATCCATCTACTGTTTGATTCAATGCAGAAGTTGCAACAGGAACTACATCTATTTCACCAGATTTAGCTAATTCTAACCATGTAGCTTCTTCAGGGAATAATAAGGTAATTTGAGTAAAGTACGGTTTATCACCATAATAATTATCATTGATTTTAAATATAGCTTGTTGACCTTTATCCCAATGATCCAATACATAAGGTCCAGTACCAATAGGATTCTCTCCATAAGTAGAATTATCATATGAATCAGAAGGCACAATTCCAAGATATCTCAAATCATAAATAAAGGTTGATCTAGCTTCAACTAAATTAAATTTAACACATGTGTTATTTACTGCAGTAACATTTGCAATATTTGTTAAATCCAACTCAGATTCAGTTTGTTTTGCTGTATTAAATGTAAATGCCACATCTTCTGCATCAAAAGTAGAGTTATCTGAAAATTTAACATCATCCCTAACATTAACAGTCCAAGTTTTACCATCCCCACTTACTGAATAACCAGTAGCAAGATCTGGAACAATACTTCCATTTTTATCCGTTTTAAATAAACAACTTTGAACTAATGGATTATAGTTTTGGTGTCCACATCCCCAACCAGTAAGCGGATTAAACCCCGCCTCAGGTTCTTTAATATTACTGTGTGCAGCTACAGTTAAATGAGTTGGATCACTGTCATGAGACCCGCCCATAAATGCAAAAGCACCAATAATAACAACCAACACCACTACAATCGCGCCAATTATTATCTTTTTATCCATAAATATTCACCATAATTAACATAATATTAAAATTGAAGTAATACTTTTTAGTAAAAAAATGACTATAAAGTAATACTTTATTATATTATTTTAATATTAATATTATTTATGCCCACATGACATATAAAAAAATATTTATTACTTTTAAGGTATACTTTAAAAATAAAAATTATTTATAAAAATATTGGTATAAATAGAATATATTTAATAATAAATCATAAAAATGCTTCAAAATAATAAAAAAATAAAAAATAATTAAATAAAATAAATTTTAAAAATTTTAACCAAGTAATACAAAAATTAAATTTATATAATAAATTAAACGGAAATAAACCTATGAGCCTATCTCTTAAATTAAAGCAATATCTAACAGACCAAGGTGCTGATGAAGTAGGTTTTGCAGACATAACCAATTTTACTCCCAAAAAAAATTTAAATAAAGGAGTGGTTTTTTACATCACATATCAAAAAGAAACCCTAAGGCAAATGCAAAATGCACCCACCAAAGAATATCTTAATGAACTGATAAATTTAAATCTCAAATTAGATGAATTAGGTATGAAATGTGAAGAGTTTTTAATTGAAAGAGGATATAATGCATATGCGCAAACAAAAAAACGCCTTGGATATGATTTTGGTGAATTTAATTCATTTGAATTACCTCATAAAACTATTGCAACACGTGCAGGAATTGGATGGATTGGAAAATCAGCACTATTAATTACAGAAAAACATGGTTGTGCTCTAAGATTAAGTTCTGTTTTAACTGACGCCCCATTAAATCCGGGAAAACCCATACTTAAATCAAAATGTGGAAAATGTATGGAATGTAAAACTGCATGTTTTGGAGGAGCAATAAGCGGAAAAAAATGGAACTATAAAATTAATCGTACAGATTTTTATGATGATAAAAAATGTGAAAAATATGCATTGAAAATATCAAAAGAGAATTTAGGAAAATCCGATACAGTATGTGGAAAATGCATATATGCTTGCCCATACACTCAAAAATATATTAAAAAATCATAATTTTACTGCATATTTATAATCAACAATATTATCACTAATGTTTACTCCTTGAATCTTTTTATCCATATGAACTGTTTCTAACTCATCATTAGAATCTAATGCAACAACAAAACCCATTTTTGTCCAGAATTCAATTGCACCATCCAATGTTTTATGAGTATGTAAATAAATATTATCATAACCTAATGTATTAGCAAAATTTTCCACTATACCAAACATTTTAGAAGCTAAACCACAACGTCTATATCTTCTATCGACAAATAATCGCCAAATACTTGAAGTATTATCTATAGAGTACAAATGCCTAAATTCTGGAAAATCTTTATCATATGCCCTAATACCAATTGTAGCTATAATTTCACCAGTTTTAGTATACGCAATAAAAAAATTATTTCTTTTTGGATCAATATAATATTTTTCAAGATTAATAATATCCTGATGCCATTGAGGAACATAATCATAACCAAATTCCAATTTAATCATTTTAAATAAAAATTCCTGAACTTCAGCAATTTCTTTTGAATTTTTACCTAATTCTTTAATTATAACATCCATAGTAATACACCTTTAAAAAAAGTATTACGAATTACAAATAATTTAATCAATTAGTAATACTTTTTTATAATTTTTGAATAAGTTTAATATTGATAAAGTACAAATTAGTATTTAAAAGTTATCATTTGAAATCAAAAAGGTGATTTAATGGAAAAATTATTGGACGTGGAGAATGTTTCAATTTCATTTATTCAATATACGCAAGGTTTGAATCAAAGAGATCTGAAAGTTATTACAGACCTAACTTTAGATGTATTTGAAGGAGAAATACTAGCCATTCTAGGTTCAAGCGGATCTGGAAAAAGTTTGCTCGCACATGCGATATTCGGAATTTTACCAGAAAATGCAAATTTGAATGGGACAATAAAATACAAAGGAAAAGAATTATCACAAAAAGATAAAGAAGAAATCCGTGGAAAAGAAATAGCACTTATTCCACAATCAGTAAACTTCCTAGATCCCTTAATGAAAATATCAGATCAATCCATAGGACAGACAGAAAATGAAGAAGAAAAAAAGGAAAAGAAACAGAAACAAAGAGAAATTTTTGAACAATACAATCTAGGTCCCGAAGTAGATGACATGTACCCCTTTCAACTTTCCGGAGGAATGGCAAGAAGAGTACTTGTATCAACAGCACTACTATCCAATCCAAAACTAGTAGTAGCAGACGAACCAACACCAGGATTAGATCAAAAAACAGTAATGGAAACTCTTAACCACTTCAAGCATATGAAAGAAGACGGAGTAGGAGTATTGCTAATTACACATGACATTCATGCAGCATTAGAAGTAGCTGATAGAATCGGAATATTCTATTCAGGATACGTAATAGAAATTGCAGAAAACAAAGACTTCTCAGGAAACGGAGAAAACCTCCTACACCCCTACACAAAAGCACTATACAAAGCATTACCTGCAAACGGGTTTGAACTGACAGAAGGACACCAACCATTGCATGGGGAAATCCCTAAAGGATGTCCATATTATGACAGATGCGAAATGCGTATGGGAATATGCAAAGAAGAAAGACCGGAACTGACAGACCTTGGAAACAAAAAAGTCAGATGTTTTAAATATGAAGGAGGTCTAAAAAATGGAACTTAAAGGAAACAACGTTTCATTTAAATATCCTTCAACTAAAAAATACATATTAAAAGATATAGACATATGCATCGACAACACCAAAATCACCGCATTAGTCGGAGACAGCGGAAGCGGAAAATCAACACTATGCAAAATATTAGCAGGATATGTGCAAAACTTCGAAGGCGAAGTTACATTAAATAATAACAAGTTGCCGAAAAAAGAATTTTGCCCTGTGCAATTAATTTTCCAACATCCTGAAAAAGTAATGAACCCTAAATGGAAAATGAACCGCATTCTAGAAGAATCATGGATGCCGGACGATAACCTCTTAAAAGAATTTGGAATTCAAAAAACATGGCTAACAAGATTTCCACAAGAACTGTCTGGAGGAGAACTGCAAAGATTCTCCGTGTTAAGGGCATTAAACCCAAAAACACAATTCATAATAGCCGATGAAATGACCACAATGCTAGACGCGATAACACAAGTACAAATCCTAACATCAGTCATTGAAATCGTTAAAAAAAGAAACATGGGAATGCTAATTGTAAGTCACGACATGCCATTAGTAGAAACAATATGCGACGAAATAATTTACTTAAAAGATATTAATGGAATTTAACCACTAATATCAATTAATTTTATAATCGAATAATACACAAAAAATACGTTAAACTCCAGTTTAACAATTTATGTTTTTTGAAATATAGGCTATTTCAAAAACTTGTGTGATAACTAATTTTTCGGTTAATCAATTCATTTAAATTTTTCAAAATAACGGATTAATTAGCTTTAAATTATAAAAATAACTCCAAAATATTAAGAAAATGTTTTGAATAAAAAACTTGCAGATATTTAAATCACACAAGTTTTTGAAAGTGCCTAAATATAATCAAAATAAATCTTTATAATAAGTTTAAACCAAATATTGAATTTATTGAATCTGATTAAAACTGCTTAATTTTTCAATTTTAATACACAATAATCATAAAAATAAAAATCATTATTTTTCACTCAATAATATCTGTCAAACTCAAAAATTAATTATCAATAAACATGAATAAAACTTCAATTGTAAAATAAAGAATATTTTTCATAGAATTTGCTTTTATATTACACATCAAATCGAAAAAATGCTCATAAAAATGGCAAAGCAGTTTATCAATTGAACTTTATTTTCCTAAAATATTATTACTTATTATATAAGTAAATAAAAGATTAGTAATACTTTTTTTATATTATTTAATAAAATTTAAATAATGATATAATAATAAATTATACTTAATTGTTATTATTTTTTTTATTATTTACACTAAAAAAAGTAAGACAATTACAATTATTAAAAAATTGGAGAACAAGCATAATGGAACAAAAATACATTATAGGAATAATCGCAGTTATTTTAATTGCAATTGTTGGTGGAGCTATCCTAATCGGAGGCCCATCTACTGAACGAGCAGACAATGAGCTTATAGTGGCGGCTTACAGTCATGGTGGAGAACCAGAAGCTGGTTTTGATCCAATACTTGGATGGAACTACTACTCAGAACCCTTAATCCAGTCCACTTTGTTAAAAATGACAAGAGGAATGGAATATGAAAATGATTTAGCTAAAAGCTGGGAAGCAAATAGTGATTTTACAGAATATACAGTAAAAATCAGGGACGATGTTAAATTCACAGACAACACTACTTTAGATGCAGAAGATGTAGCATTCACATACAACGAAGCTAAAAAAAGTGGAGCAAGCTTAGATTTAAGTAGTATGGAAAATGCAACTGCAGTAGACAAACAAACTATTAAATTTGAATTAAACAGACCAGATTCCACTTTCGTAGATAAATTTGCATACATTGGTATTGTGCCATCTGATTCATACAACAATGAAACCTATGGTGCAAATCCAATAGGATCCGGACCATTTAAATTCGTACAATGGGACAAAGGCCAACAAGTAATCTTAGAGAAAAACCCAGATTACTATGGAAAAGAGATAAAATTCGATAAATTAACAATTTTATTCGAACAAAATGAAGCTGCATTCAATGCTGCTAAAAATAAAGAAGTAGATATAGCTGCAGTACCATTGTCTTATGCAAATGAAACTGTAGATGGATACAATATGCACCTCATGGATACCATTGATGTAAGAGGACTTTCATTACCAGTACAGAACAATACCGGTAAATTAAGCGAAGATGGAAATCCAATAGGCAACAACATTACTGCAGACAAATCAATAAGAGAAGCTTTAAATTATGGTGTTAATAGAACCGCAATATGTAAAGGAGCATTAAATGGTATAGGAGTGCCAAACTACGATGGTATCGCTCATTTATTGCCATGGGCAAATAATGAATCTGCAATTGATGATGGTGATGTTGATAAAGCTAAAGACATCTTGAAAAAAGGTGGATGGAAAGATACTGATGGCGATGGAATAGTGGAAAAAGATGGTAAGAAAGCATCAATAAATGTATATTACTCATCAAATGCACCTGAAAGACAAGCTATTGCAGTTACTATTGCTGAAGAAGCCAAAGAATTTGGTATTGAAGTTAATGCAACTGGTTCAAACTGGGATGAAATGGATAAAATTAAAAATACTGACCCAGTCGTATGGGGATTCGGTTCAACTGACCCGTCAACAATGTGGTCCGAATACTACAGTGACCAAGCAACTGTCGGATATAATAATCCAGCACTTATTAACAATAGTGCTGTAGATAAGCATATTGATAATGCTATGAAATCTGATCGTGAATCATCATATGCAGAATGGTCTGCTGTATCATGGGATGGTCAAACTGGTATTTCACCTAAAGGTGATGCAGCATGGTTATGGGTTGGAGAAATTAAATACGGATATTTCGTAGATGAAAGTTTAGACATATCCAACAATACCGAACTTATACAACCTCACGGAGGAGATATCTTCGGAAACATATATGATTGGTCACGCGTATCTTCAATTGAAAAATAAATTTTTTAAATTTTTATTGATTAAATATTATTTTAAAATTATTCAATAAGATTTAAATATTAATAATATAATAAATAAAATTTAATTGTCATGATTTTTTATTCAAAAATATTGAGAAAAATTTGACAATTAAATTAATTATTAATAAATTGGAGAACGAAAATAATGGAACAAAAATACATTATAGGAATAATAGTATTAATTTTAATTGCAATTATTGGTGGAACTCTTTTTATGAGTGGAGGAAATACCAGTACAAGAGCAGATAATGAATTAGTAGTTTCTGCTTTTGTACATGGCAGTGAACCAGAAACAGGTTACGACCCGATGTATGGTTGGGGAGACCGTGGAGAACCATTAATTCAATCAACTTTGATGAAAATGAATAGAAATATGACCTATGACAATGATTTAGCTACAAGTTGGTCTTCTAATAATAACTTTACTGAATATACTGTAAATATCAGAGATGGAGTTAAATTTACTGACAACACAACATTAGATGCTGAAGATGTAGCATTTTCATATAATCAAGCAAAAAGTACTGGAAATACAATTGATTTAAGTAGTTTAGATAATGTAAGTGCAATTAATAAAACCACTATTAAATTCAAGTTAAATAAACCAGATTCAACATTTACAGACAAACTGTTACATGTAGGTATCGTACCTTCAGATTCATATGACAATAATACTTATGGAAGTAACCCAATAGGATCTGGACCATTCAAACTTGCACAATGGGATAAAGGTCAACAAGTAATCTTTGAGAAAAATCCAAACTATTATGGAAAACAACCAAAATTTGATAAATTGACAATATCATTCCAAAAAAATGAAGCTTCATTTAATGCAGCTAAAAATCATGAATTAGATATTGCAGCAGTACCATTATCTTACGCAAATGAAACAATAGATGGTTACCACTCATTTTTATCCGAATCAAATGATGTGAGAGGCATTTCATTACCAATGAAAAACAATACTGGTGAAACTAATGAAGATGGCATAGCATTAGGAAATAATGTGACTGCAGATAAATCAATCAGGTTAGCATTAAACTATGGTATTAACAGAGAAGACATATGTAAAGGTGCATTAAACGGTGCCGGCGTACCTAACTACGATGGTATCGCTCATTTCTTACCATGGTACAATAATGATTCCACTATCAAAGATGCAGATATTGACAAAGCTAAAGATTTCTTGAAGAAAGGTGGATGGAAAGATACAGATGGTGATGGAATAGTAGAAAAAGATGGTAAGAAAGCATCATTTAACCTATACTACTCATCAGATGCACCGGAAAGACAAGCAATTGCAGTAGCAGTTTCAGAACAAGCAAAAGAATTTGGTATTGAAATAAATGCAACAGGTTCTAATTGGGATGAAATAGATAAAATCAAATTTAGTGAACCAGTTGTATGGGGATTCGGTTCTACTGATCCTTATGTAATGTACGGAGAATACTATAGTAATCAAGCAGGTATTGGATACAACAACCCATCACTTGTAAATAACAGTGCTGTAGATTCACATATTGATAAAGCAATGTCTGAACCACGTGAACAATCATATGCTGACTGGTCTGCAGTTTCATGGGATGGTCAAACAGGCATTTCACCAAAAGGTGATGCAGCATGGTTATGGATAAGCGAAATCAAATACACATACTTTGTAGATGATAGTTTAGATATTTCCAAAGATACATTCAAATTACAACCTCATGGTGGAGACTTATTCGGAAACATCTACGATTGGACTCGTATATCTCCAATTAATGCTACAAATTAAAAAAAAGTTGAATTATTATAATTCAACTACTTTTTTTCATTTTTATTTAAAATAGGAGTGTATTTATGTTAAAAAATGAAAAGATTTTAAAATTTTTAGGTAAGAAAATTATTAGATTTATAATATTACTCATATTTGTTATAATATTAAGTTTTATACTAATTGACATGTCCCCTATAAATCCCGTAAAAACATATATTAGTGCTCTTGGATCAGTTTCTTCTGAAAAAATAGCTATTTTAGAGGCATATTGGGGGGTGAATGAACCCATAACAACAAAAGTAATTAGTTGGTTAGGAAAAATAGTGCAAGGCGATTTTGGAACATCATTAATTTTCAGAATGCCTGTTATTGATGTTATTAAAGAAAGATTTATTGCATCTTTAGTATTAATGTTAACTTCATGGCTATTTTCAGGACTTTTAGGATTCATATTAGGAACAATAGCAGGATTTAAAAAAGATACCATTATTGATAAAGCAATAAAAGTATATTGTTATATTTTACAATCTGCACCAACTTTTTGGATTGCATTACTTTTCCTCATGATATTTAGCGTATATCTTGGTTGGTTCCCAACCGGATTAGGAGTACCCATCGGAACATTAAGTGAAAATGTATCTATTTGGGAATGGTTACACAGATTAATTCTCCCTATGATTACATTAAGTGTCGTTGGAATAGCCTCAATTACTTTATATACCCGTGATAAATTAATTGAAGTGATGAATAGTGATTATTTCTTGTTTGCAAAAGCAAGAGGAGAAAGTGGTTGGAATTTAATTAAAAGACATGGAATAAGAAATATTCTACTCCCAGCAATAACAATCCAATTTTTAGGATTTTCAGAATTATTTGGAGGTGCTGTACTTGTAGAACAAATATTTACATATCCTGGAATTGGACAAGCAGCAGTATCCGCTGGATTAAAAAGTGATGTGCCTCTTCTTTTAGGAATTGTAATTTTTAGTGCAATATTCGTTTATTGTGGAAATTTAATAGCAGATATCCTCTATAACTTCGTAGATCCAAGAATTAGAGAAGGTGAAGAAGATGAATAATTCAAATAAAAGCATTTATAGTCCAATTTCAAAAATGAATTTAAGAACAAAGACATTGTTAACAATTGGTCTTACTGTATCTTTATTAATAATTGTTATGATAACAAGTTTATTAATTAATTCTACAGACATAACAACTAATTTTAGTGCAATGAATTTACCTCCTTCATTTGAACATTTATTTGGTACTGATTGGTTAGGTAGAGATATGTTTATACGTACTTTGAAAGGATTAGGATTAAGTGTTCAGATTGGTGCCGGAGCATCAATATTAAGTAGTTTAATTGCAATTATTTTATCCTTTGTATGCAGCATTAATAAAAAATTTGATTCATTTGTCGCATGGATAGTGGATTTATTTTTATCAATACCACATATTTTACTTATCATTTTAATATCAATCTCATTAGGTGGTGGAGCATTTGGTGTAACTGTTGGAGTAGCACTTACTCACTGGACCACACTCACAAGAGTATTAAGAGCAGAAATTAAACAAATAAAAACATCAGATTATGTTAAACTATCTGAACAATTCGGAAAATCTAAATTTTGGATTGCAAGAAAGCATATATTGCCTTTAGTAATTACTCAAATCATAGTTGGAACCATATTAATATTTCCACATGCAATTATGCACGAAGCTAGTGTAACATTCCTCGGTTTCGGATTAGCACCTCATGAACCTGCAATTGGTATTATCCTATCTGAATCAATGAAATATCTTGCAACAGGTAACTGGTGGTTAGCATTATTCCCAGGACTCGCTTTATTAATCTTAGTATTATTATTCGATATCGCTGGAGAAAACATTAAAAAGATACTTGATCCTACAAGTGCAAATGAATAAGGTGATATCATGGAGAAATTATTAGATGTAGAAAATGTATCAATTTCATTTATTCAATATACGCAAGGTTTGAATCAAAGAGATCTGAAAGTTATTACAGACCTAACTTTAGATGTATTTGAAGGAGAAATACTAGCCATTCTAGGTTCAAGCGGATCTGGAAAAAGTTTGCTCGCACATGCGATATTCGGAATTTTACCAGAAAATGCAAATTTAAATGGGACAATAAAATACAAAGGAAAAGAATTATCACAAAAAGATAAAGAAGAAATCCGTGGAAAAGAAATAGCACTTATTCCACAATCAGTAAACTTCCTAGACCCTTTGATGAAGATTTCAGATCAAGCAATTGGTGAAACTAAAGATGATGCTGAGAAAAAGGAAAAGAAACAGAAACAAAGAGAAATTTTTGAACATTACAATCTAGGTCCTGAAGTAGATGACATGTACCCCTTTCAACTTTCCGGAGGAATGGCAAGAAGAGTACTTGTATCAACAGCACTACTATCCAATCCAAAACTAGTAGTAGCAGACGAACCAACACCAGGATTAGATCAAAAAACAGTCAAAGAAACATTAAATCATTTCAAGCATATGAAAGAAGATGGAGTAGGAGTATTGCTAATTACACATGACATTCATGCAGCATTAGAAGTAGCTGATAGAATCGGAATATTCTATTCAGGATACGTAATAGAAATTGCAGAAAACAAAGACTTCTCAGGAAACGGAGAAAACCTCCTACACCCCTACACAAAAGCACTATACAAAGCATTACCTGCAAACGGGTTTGAACTGACAGAAGGACACCAACCATTGCATGGGGAAATCCCTAAAGGATGTCCATATTATGACAGATGCGAAATGCGTATGGGAATATGCAAAGAAGAAAGACCGGAACTGACAGACCTTGGAAACAAAAAAGTCAGATGTTTTAAATATGAAGGAGGTCTAAAAAATGGAACTTAAAGGAAGCAATATTTCATTTAAATATCCTTCAACTAAAAAATACATATTGAAAGATATAGACATATGCATCGACAACACCAAAATCACCGCATTAGTCGGAGACAGCGGAAGCGGAAAATCAACACTATGCAAAATCCTCTCAGGATACACAAATAATTTTGAGGGTGCAGTCACATTAGACGGTAAAGAACTACCTAAAAAAGAATTTTGCCCTGTGCAATTAATTTTCCAACATCCGGAAAAAGTAATGAACCCTAAATGGAAAATGAACCACATTCTAGAAGAATCATGGATGCCGGACGATAACCTCTTAAAAGAATTTGGAATTCAAAAGACATGGCTGACAAGATTTCCACAAGAACTGTCTGGAGGAGAACTGCAAAGATTCTCCGTGTTAAGGGCATTAAACCCAAAAACACAATTCATAATAGCCGATGAAATGACCACAATGCTAGACGCGATAACACAAGTACAAATCCTAACATCAGTCATTGAAATCGTTAAAAAAAGAAACATGGGAATGCTAATTGTAAGTCACGACATGCCATTAGTAGAAACAATATGCGACGAAATAATTTACTTAAAAGATATTAATGGAATTTAACCACTAATATCTATTAATTTTTTAACAAGATAATCCGCCCAAAGCATAGTAAGATTATTTGAGACAATTTCACCTAAAACAATACCCATCCATGCTCCCCATACACCATAATTTAAAACTACAGCAAACAATACTGCAAAAGTTATTGTGAAACCTGTTTCCCTTATAATTGTCTGAAACATTGCAGTAATCCCTTTACCAATACCCTGGAAAACATAAGTTGAAGCAACACCAACAGCCATTGTTGGATAGTAAATTACAATCCATGAAAGGAAACCTGTAAGCTCTGCAGCTATTCTTACACTACTTCCGGAAGAAGCAAATACTGAGGAAATATCTCCTGCAAATACATTTGTTAAAATAGCCACAATAATAGCCAGTGCAATTGATACTTTCATTGCATACCTATGAACAATTTGAATGTTTTTATAGTTTTTTGCACCATAATTTGCTGCAATTACACTAATCAAGGCCGTTCCAATAGCTATTAACGGTGTTGTTCCAATAGTAACTATCCTCCAACCTGTCGAATAGACTGCAACCGAATCAGTTGAACCGACAAATGTTAAGAGTGCTGAGAAAACTGCAGCAAAAAAAGCATTATTCAAAAGCTGAATGCTTGCAGGAACTCCAACTTTAATTATATCTATTGAAATATCTTTTTTAAAATCAAAATTACTTAAATTAGGTTTTAAATATGTATCTCCCTTAATATAAAACCAGTATAATAAAATTAAAATTACAAAAACTGATGAAACAATCGTTGCAATAGCGGCTCCCTTAACACCTAAATTTAAATTATAAATAAAAATCGGATCCAAAATCATATTTAAAATAGCTGATGCAATTATAGCATACATTGGACGGGTAGTATCCCCTTCTCCTCTTGAAATGCCATACAATGCATTTGAAAGTATAATAAATGCAGAGCCTAAAATGATAATCATGCCATAATCAGTAGCATAACCAATAGTTTGACCCGCACCCATCGCATTTAATATCGGATTTAATAGAACTAATAATGCAAGAGTTATAATCAATGATGCAATTAGATCAATGATTATTGAATGAATCGCTGCATTATCCGCTTTTTGTTTATTATTTCCACCCAGATATTTGGATAATGCAAAAGCAGCTCCAGAACCTAATCCATTTCCAAAGCCAACTAAAATCATGAAAATTGGTGTAAAAAATCCAACACCTGCAAGTGCATCAGCACCAAGACCAGAAACCCAAGCAGCATCAATCAAGTTGTAAAAACTAGTAATGAGTAATGAAATAATCAATGGTATGGACATTTCAATTAATGCTTTTTTAGGGTTTTGAAGCATCAGTTCAACACCATTTACCAAATCATTACTTAACATGACTAAATATTAAAAGTTATTCAAATATAAATTTATTTATTCAGCAATTTCCCAATTTTTCTTCAAATTCATTATAATCAGATTTGCATAGCTTATCCTGAATAATCCTAAATTTATCAAATTCATTTTTAACTAATTCAAAAAGTAAAAATTAGAATAGTGGATCTTTCACCATTCCAATTCTAAAGGAATTTAAGATAACAAGCATTGTCAGTCCTAAATCCCCAAAACCTACAGACATCATCAATGTAATGATGCCTAAGATTGCAAGTATTACGCATAACAATTTAACTGCAATAGCCACAGTAATATTCTGTTTAATAATACCCATTGTTTTACGGCTTAAAGTGAACAGGTATGGGAGTTTTGAAATATCATCCTGCATTAATGCAACATCCGCTGTTTCAATAGCCACATCAGAACCTGCAGCACCCATTGCAATACCAATATTTGCACGTGCTAGAGCCGGAGCATCATTAATGCCATCCCCAACCATAGCCACATCACCAAACTTGTTTCTAATTGTATCCAGAATGTTTAGTTTATCTTCAGGCATTAGATTAGAATACACATAATCCATTCCGATTTCAGATGCCACACTTTTTGCGGCAAGTTTATTATCACCGGTGAGCATGATTGTCTGTACACCTTGTTCTTTTAAATCAGAAATTACCTCATGAGCATTTGGTCTAATTTTATCAGATACTGTAATAATGGCTAAAACATTCTTTGAGTTTCCAATAAATACAATTGTTTTACCTTCAGCTGAATATCTATTAATTTCATCTCTTGAAACTTCAAATGACCCATCCTCTATTAATGATTCATTAGCCGCATAGTATTGTTCTTCCCCAATATTAGCTACAATGCCCTTTCCCGGAACATTCTTAAAGTCATTAATTTCACTAAATTTAATACCATTTACTGTTGCATAATTTACAATAGCCTGTGCAATTGGGTGGGAAGATTGATTTTCCAGAGATGCTGCAATCCTGATAATATCTTCTTTTGAGAAGTTTTCATCCAGAACTTCAACATCACTTAAAATTAATTTTCCCTCTGTTAAAGTACCAGTTTTATCAAAGATGACTGCTTTTACATCACGCATCTCTTCAACATATGTACTGCCTTTAATCAAAACACCATTTTTAGTAGCTGAGGTAATAGCAGATACCATACCTACCGGTGTTGAGATTAAAAATGCACATGGACATGAAATTACTAAAAGTGAAAGCGCTTTATAAACCCAATCAACTAAGTTTTGACCAAATACAAACGATGGAATTAATGCAACACAAATAGCTGCAACCATCATGATTGGAGTATAATATTTAGCAACTTTTTCAACTAATGATTCGGTTTCAGACCTGTTGAGTTGAGATCTTTTAACCAAAGTGACAATTTTTGAAATAACAGAATCCTTAGCCTTTTTAGTTACCGCAATTTCCAAGTAACCATCTTCATTAACAGTTCCAGAAAATACTTCATCACCAGTTTCCTTTAGAACTGGAACACTTTCACCAGTAATGGAAGATTGGTTAATTGATGAAGATCCTAAAACAACTTCACCATCCAAAGGAACTTTATCTCCAGGTTTTACAATAACGATCTCACCGATATCAACATCATCAACATTTCTTAACTCCTCAGAATCATTTAATTTTACCCTTGCAGTTTCAGGAGCAATTTCAACTAAAGACTTAATAGAACGTTTAGCACGATGTTCCGCATAATCTTCTAAAAATTCCGCTATGTAATATAAAAATGTTACTGCAGCACCTTCTTCAGGATGCCCAATAATAAATGAAGCTACACATGCAACACACATAAGCATTGCCGGACCAACAGTATGTCTTTTAACTAATGAGTTGTATGCTAAAACAGCTATTTCATAACCTGCAATTAAAGCACCTAACATATAAATTATTGTAACAACTGCAGGGCTAAATGACAACCATTCAAAAACATGACCTAAAACAAACAATATGCCGCTTGAAACAATGATTTGTATTGGCCTATTAGCAATTAATGGTTTTCCTTCAGCCAACAATTCTTCATCTCCATGACCATGTTCATGGCCATCATCTGCACAATCAGGACAACCACAAAGACTTATATCAACATCATCATGGTCATGATGGTCATGCTCATCATGGTCATGGCAACTACAACTTTCATCAGAACATGAATCATCCTCATCATGTTCATGATGGTCATGAGAATGATCGTGGTGATGATCATGATCGTGATCATGGTCGTCTGCACAATCAGGACAACCACAAAGACTTATATCAACATCTTCATCATAATCTATCTCTTCTCCATGATCATAAACACTTAAATCTGTATTTTTTTGATAATCTCTTAATAATTGTTTATCATAATGATCAGAATCATTACATTTAATTTCATCACAATTTGGATCAAAACAGATATAATTGTAATGTTCTGGATTGTGACAGTTATCTTTATCACAATCAGCATCATAACATCTATTTTTTACCATAGTATCACCAATTAAAAATTATTCTAATATATGTTCCAAACCTACTTTGTAAATCATTTCAATGTGAAGGTCTGTGAGAGAATATCTTGCCATTTTACCTTCTTTTTGGTATTTGACAATATTATTCGCACGCAGTATTCTTAATTGATTTGAAACCGTGGTTTGATTTAAATCAAGCGCTTCGCAGATATCGCATACACATAAATCTTCAATACTAAGCAGGGAAATAATTTTTAATCTTGTTGGGTTTCCAAATATTTTAAAGAATTCAGATAGTTCAGTAAAATCACTTTCATCAGGTATACGTTCTTTTACACGATTTACAACATCTTCATGAGAATCAAAAACTTCACACAAATCATCCTTATTTCCAAGATTATTATTTTCCATAGTCATCACACATATTATATATTTACATATTATGATATGTTTATGTATTTAAATGTTTTCATATCATGATATCATGATATATTATTTTAAAAAATAAAAGTGAAGTTATTTTTTAACAACCCCAACTAAATTACCGTCAATGACACAATCAAAGTCAAATTTATCTAACCAATTAACTTTAGTAAACATGTTCATAAAGCAAACTCCAATAATTTGACCATCATCTTTTAAAATATCTTTTATTAAATCATTTAATTCCCCGGTACCTAAATTGTATTTTGGCATTGATAGCCCGCCTAACAGAACAACAACATCAGAATCATGAGGATCTGAAACTTCATCATTTAGAACCATACCATAATATTTAGATTCAAACTTATGACAGTCATCAACATTTACCAAAGGAATAAAATGATTCTCTTTATCCCTCACAGAATAAGCCAGTAACTCGGCAAAAGGAGTGCATACACCCGGTGATCCAATATAAGTAATCTTTTTAGCATCACCACTTCTTTTTTAAAAGTCATAATTTGCCCATTAATCCCTTTCCAATCATAAACATCTTCCATAAAATCACCTACTTAAAAGTTTTTTAAACATATGCTTTATAATTTATGAAAAATAATCCTAAAAATAAAATTTCAGAATAGAAAGAAAAAAGATAGAAAATAGCCGATAATTCTTAAAATATATATAACTCAATAGAACATAATAATAATATAAAATTTATTTTTAAACTTATTTTGAAAAATAAATATAGTAAATTTAATTTTAGGTAAGTGGATATAATGAAAAGAAGCAAAAAACTAATTATTGCCATCCTTCTTGTAATCCTTTTAGGATTGGTAGCGTTTATTGTAGGTACATTATTTATGACACCTGACTTATCTCATGAAACTAAGAATATATTAGTATTAGCATCTGATAAAGAAGAACAGCCAAACGGTGGAGTAGATATGGCATTCATGATCCGTTTAGAAAACGGTTCACTTAAAAACTATACACCAATATATCCTGGTGGAATGACACACCCTACAAAATCAGCACCTGGAGGCCTTCAAGGACCAATGATGCTTCACGACTGTCTATGGAATGGACTGGGTGAAGGTATGCAAAATGCAAAGGAAATTGTAGAAGTTCGTACAGGAATGCATGCTGATGCAGTAGTTGTTGTTTATGATAAAGGTATTGACAGCATTATTGATTCAATCAGACCACTTAAAATAAATGGTACTGAAACAAACCTTAGTGCAACAGACATCATTCGTCAAAACGATGCATATAATGGATATCCAGGAAATGAACATGTTCAAGGAACAATGTCTAGATCCGATGCGGTAATGGTATTGGCTAAAGCACTTGCTAATACAGCTAAAGATCCTGTTAAAAAAAGTACAATGGTTCAAACAGCACTAAAAGAATATTCCAATGGAAATATCATAATGGAACCACAAGGATCATTTACAAAATTACTTGCAACTAAAGGATTTGAAAGCATAACTTAATCTTTAAAGAATTTTTATTCTTTAAAGTACTTTTTTTATTTATTCTACATCTTTTAAAGCTTCAACCATATTCAAATCTCTAATTTTATCTGAAAACATTAAATTAACTGCAATTGATATTGAAAATGTTATCACAGCAGACAGCATTATATTTCCCCAAGTCAACATAGGAACATAATACAAAGATTCCCCTGCAGCATCCATCATCAATGTCATGAAATAGAATCCGAGAGGGATTCCTAAAATAAAACCAATAGCTGTAAAAATCAGATTCTGAGTCAACAACAATCTTCTTAAGAAATTTGTTTTAAAACCAAGAACCTTTAAAGTTGCAACTTCCCTTTCCATTTCAGTAAATGATAAAATTCCAAGATTATAAAGGACTAAAATAGCTAAAAGACATGCAACAACAGTTATAACATAAACCATCATCATAACAGAAGAAGTCATCTCACTCCAACTTTCCTCCATGTCTTCAAGAGTAGATACAGATTTAATTGAATTGATATTTTCACCGAATTTTTCTGAAGTTAGAATACTGGTTGGTGTAAAATTTAAACCTTCATCTTCTAAAGTATCGGGAGACATTATTAAACCTTGTGAAATAGGTTCTGCATGAATTTGACCAATTTCTGATTTAACCCAGTCATCATTTCCAACAATATGCCATTTAATTTTATCACCAATACTTAAATTAAAATCCTGAGCCAATTTTGTTGAAATTGAAATATCCCC
Source organism: Methanobrevibacter gottschalkii DSM 11977 (assembly GCF_003814835.1). Classification (NCBI taxonomy): domain Archaea; kingdom Methanobacteriati; phylum Methanobacteriota; class Methanobacteria; order Methanobacteriales; family Methanobacteriaceae; genus Methanobrevibacter; species Methanobrevibacter gottschalkii. The sequence continues at coordinate 93,945 of NZ_RKRG01000002.1, read as the reverse complement.
TTCCTTAATTTCAATTGGATTTTTATTACTATCCGTGTAAGATATCAAGTCGGTATTGTTTGAAACTAAAAGTACACCCGTGTTTTCATGATTGTTCGATTTAATTTCAATAGGCATCTGCATTATAAAACTGCCATTAGTTCCATTAATTACATAATACAATTCTTCCTGAGATGCATTATTAGAAATCACTAATTTTGACTCAAAATGATTAATGTCATCATATTCCCAAGTTTTCAAATCATCCATACTGTCATTCATACCAAAAGCTGCGATTAATAATGAAACACAACCCATAACACCAATAATTGCCATTAATGCCCTGAATTTATTTCTTCTTGCATCTCTCCAGTTCCAACGGAAATTGAAACTTAAATGATTCCATAATTTAGATTTTTCAAAAAAGCTATTTGAGGATACATTTGGAGCCTTTGGCCTCATGGTATTTGCAGGATTTTCTTTTGAAATACGTCTGCAAGTCAAATACGTAACAATAACTGAAGAGATCACAAGTGCTGCTGCAACATAAACAAAACTCATATCAAAACCGGGATTCCATGAAGGTAAAGTATAACGAGTAGTCATTGATGGATAAAACATCTTTGGAATAACCATCGGTCCTGCAATAAGTCCCAAAATAGAACCTATCAGAACTGGGAAAAATCCATAAGAGATGAAATGTAAAATTATTGTCCTATCTTTAAAACCAACTGCTTTTAAGATTCCAATTTGAGTCCTTTGATATGTTACAACCCTTGTCATTGTTGTTAAAAGTGTTAAAAATGTAATCAGAATAAAAAGAATTGGAAAAACATCCCCCATCATTTTATGTTGCGCCATTTCCTCACTAAATTGTGCCACACTAACATGGTCTTCCTGTTTTGTAAATGACAAATAGCTAATTGAATCATCAAGCTTTTCTTTAAAAGAATCATCTGACTGATTATATTTAACCAGTAAACGATTAAATTCAACATTATCTGGATATGACTTATATGACAAATATGCGAAACCAACATCCTCAAAATTTGGAGTAATTGAAGTAGCCGATGACTCGTAAACATACTCGGGAGAATATCCAATACCTTTAATCTCTTTTTCAATAGTTTTCCCATCAAATTTAAAAGTAATATTGTCTCCGACATTTAACTCTTTTGAATCAGCAAAACGCTTATCCAACCAGACACCGGACTCATCATTAATATCAAAATCTTTTCCTTGGAAAACATGAAATTTAGAAATTGTATTGTTTTCAACAAAATGCAGTGTAATGTCAGGATCATTATCAAATTCCCCAACAGATGAAATTACATGTTGTCTTTCTGTTTGCATTGCCAGATTATTTATTTTATCCAAATCTGCATTATCAAAACTGGTTTTATAAATCCAACCATCAGCCAGATTAGTTTCATTATAAAAATCCGCACTTGTCTGTTCCAATCCATAATATTCACTACAGATTCCGCAATATGCAAAAATACCTAAAAATGCCATGAGAAATATTGCAATAAATTGGGTTCTATTGATTCTTATATCCCTTAACATCTTTTTAGATAACGACATAATACATTATATGGACAAAATAAGATTTAAATTTAAAGATTTAAAAAAAATTAGTATGAATCAACTAAGTCTTGAAATAAAGTAACTGTCTCATCAACACTCAATTCAGCATGTTTACTTACTTCTTCAAGATTAGCTTCCCATAATGAGATTTTTCCCATTGGAGTTACTAGAAATTCGAATTTCCAGTTTTTTTGAGATAAATCTCTTTTAAGTAAAGGATATTTATTTAAAAGTTCCATATATTTTGAGTCTGCAGTAATTTTAGCCATCGAATCACCTTGAATAATAATTTGAAATTATGTATTTTTAAATATTTTGTAACTAAATAAGTAGAAATAGGTATAAAACCTATTCCCCACTTTTTAAGGATTCAACCATATTTAACTTCTTAATTTTACGTGAAAACATTAGATTTACCAGTATCGATAAAGTAAATGTTATTGTCGCAGTTAGAATAAAATTCATAGGAGATATTGAAGGCAATATGTAAAATGAATCTCCTGAAGAATCCCACATCATCTTTAATACATAATAACCAACAGGAAGCCCCAATATAAATCCTGCAAAAGTAAACCATAAGTTTTGTGTTAACAGAAGTTTCCTTAATGAACCTGTTTTGAATCCTAAAACCTTAAGAGTTGCTATTTCACGTTCGATTTCTGTAAACGATAACAAACCTAAATTATAAAGTACAACAATAGCCAGAAGGGATGCAAAAAATATCAATATATAAATTAATAGCCACATTGATTCTGTTAATTCATCCCAGCTAGAAGTTATATCCTTCATTGAGTTAACTGTTTTAATAATAGAATAATTCTTATCAACATGCTGTTCAGTAACAATGCTTGTGGGAGTGTAATTTAAATCAAGATTTTCTAGTTTATCAGAAGACATTACAATTCCCTGTGATGTCGGATCTGCATGAATCTTATCAATTTTTGTCTTAATCCATTTATCCGAACCAATAATATGCCATTTTACAGTATCCCCAACACTGATATCCAACATGTCAGCCATTTTTTGTGAAATAGAAACTTCATCATCTCCTATTTCCATTTTATTCCAATCATAATCTGTTGGTGTTATCAAATCCGTGTGGTTTAAAGCTATCAGAGACCCTGACTTTTTAGCCGAATCCGATTCAATTTCAATAGCTGATTCCATTATTTTATCCCCATCAACATCACGGGCAACATCATCAATTTCGGATAAGGATGCGTCATTATCAATGACTAATTTTGAATCATAATGATTTATCTGATTAAATTCCCATTCCTTTAAATCATTCATTCCATCATACATCCCGAATGCTGATACTAGAAGTGCAGTACAACCAATGACTCCAATTATTGTCATTAATGCCCTGAATTTATTTCTTTTAGCATCACGATAATTCCAACGAGAATTAAAAGATAAATGTTTCCAGAATCCTATTTTTTCAACTAAACCTGATGATGAAATTTTAGGAATTTTTGGCTTAATTGTATCTGCAGGATTTTCCTTTGAAATGCTTCTAACTGCAAAATAAGATACTAAAAGAGACATTATAATCATAACAACAGCAACATAAACAAAATCCATACTCCATGCGGGATTCCATGAAGGTAATTTGTAAGTTGAACTCATTGATGGATAAAATAGCTGAGGCAATGTCACAGGCCCAATAATTAAACCTAAAATAGAACCAATCAAAACTAACCAGAAACCGTAAGAAACATAATGAATCATGATTGATTTATTTGTAAATCCACTTGCTTTTAAAATACCAATTTGAGTTCGTTGATGTGCAATAATTCTAGTCATTGTTGTTAAAAGGATTAGCATTGCAATCAATATAAATACAACAGGAAAAATATCCCCCATCATTTTATGCTGATTAATTTCTTCTGAAAATTGAGAAACACTTGAATGTTCAGACTGTTCAACAAATGAATTATACTCCCCATCAAGTTTATCAGACAATAAATTATTATATTCCTCAGGAGATCCGGTAAATTTTACATTTAAAACGTTATATGGAATATTATCTGTAGGAAATGCTTTATAAGACATGTAAGCAAAACCAATTTTGTTAAAATCAGGTATTACTGATGAAGTTGATGCATGATATACATATTCCGGCGAATATCCGATTCCCTTAATTTCTTTTTTGATTTTAAATCCGTTAAACTCAAAAGTAATATTGTCGCCCACTTTCAAATTTTTAGCATCTGCAAAACTTTTATCAAGCCACACCCCATCTTCATCACTGATATTCAATGGTTCACCATCCATCAAATAAAATTTAGATATAGTATTGTTCTCGATAAAATGCAGTTTAATCTCAGGATTATTTGAAAAATCCGCAATCGAATCTAAAACCAGTTGTCTCTCACTTTGAGTCGTTGGAGTTAAATTATTCACATCATCAATAAAATTCATATCCAAATTAGGTGAATAAATCCAACCATCAGCTAAATTAGTATCATTATAGTAATTATTTACATTTACTTCAAGCCCGACTGATTCCCCGCCAACACCAGCAAACACAAATACTCCTAAAAATGCCATTAAAAAAATAGATAAAAATTGAGTTTTATGCTTTTTGATGTCTCTTAACATCTTCTTTGCAAGCATATACTCACCATTCCAAATCAGTAACCTTATTCGGATTTTCATTTATAGCAATACTTTCTATTTGACCGTTTTTAATCCTAATTACTTTATCAGCAGCATCCGCCAAAATAGCATTGTGAGTTACAATAACCACAGTAGTATTCTTGTTATTGCTCATGTCCTGAAGTAAATTTAAGATCAAAACACCAGTTTTTGAGTCAAGTGCACCAGTAGGCTCATCACATAAAAGCATTGTAGGCTGTTTAGCAACAGCTCTTGCAATAGATACTCTCTGCTGTTCCCCACCGGATAATTGTGCAGGAAACTGATTAGCATGATCTTCTAGGCCAACTGAATTTAAAACATCCAATCCATTGATTTTTACATCCACAATATCTTTCATTAATTCCACATTTTCCAAAGCAGTCAAATTTGGAATCAAATTATAAAATTGAAAGATAAAACCAACATTTTTAGCCCTGTATTCAGTTAATTGATTGTCAGTGAATGATTCAACATGATTATCATTAACAATAATCTGACCTGAAGTAACACTATCAAGACCTCCTAAAAGGTTTAATAGTGTGGATTTACCTGCACCTGACGGCCCAAGAATTACAACAAACTCCCCTTCACCAATTGTAAAATTAACATTATCCATAGCTTTTAAAATGTGATCTCCAGATTTATATTCTTTACACACATTTTTAAATTCAATAATTGTACTCATTATTATTGCCTTCCTATATATTAATTATCTACATTACTATATATCAAATAAAGTATTTAAATTTAGGTATACCTAAAATATTAGGTTGTATAATGCCTTTTAAAATAAATAGAAAAATTTAATTTAAAAAAAACTCACTTAATTTTTCTCCGTTAATCTTATAATTTCCAATTAATTTTCCATCCTCCAGATGAATGATATGGGAACATGCTTCCATTATTAGCTCAAAATCATGGGTTATAATAAAAGAAGTCATCCCTAAGCTTTGAAGATATTTTAAATTTTCACTTACTTTCATCATATTATTTAAGTCAAGTCCACTTGTCGGTTCATCGAAAATCAATATTTCCTTTTTAGAAGCAATAGCAGAAGCAATAGCAACTCTTTGTTTCTCACCGCCAGATAAAACCATTGGATGAGCATCCTTTAGATGAATTAAATTCAAATTAGTCAAAATAGATTCAGCAAAATCAATATCTTCTTCATCCATACTCAACAATACTTCATCAAGAACACTTTCAGTGAATAATTGATGATTAACATCCTGCATAACCATATAACTCTTTTTCAATCTATCTTTTCTTTTTAGAGAATTATTATTAAAAATAAGTTCACCGTTGAATGATCTTTTAAGACCGCACAAACAATTCGCAAAGGTAGATTTTCCAGCACCATTCTTTCCAATAATAGCAATTATCTCATTTTTAGGTACTTTAAAATTACCCATATCCAACACAGGGATTTTTTTATATTTAAATTTAAAATTTTTAAATTCTAAAAATTCTTGAGCATTGGAATAATATTCACCACATTTTGCAGTTAAATTCCCTAAATTCAATTGCCGTAAACCCCAATCTTTATGAGAAATATTTTTAAATTCTGAAATTGGCCAAATATTAGTAATTCTACCGTTTTTTATGAAAATTACTTTATCAACAACATTTTCTAAAAAGAATAATTTATGTTCAGCGATAATAACCGTCTTTCCTTGTGATTTCCATTTTTTAATTATTTCTCCCAGATACCAAGTTGATTGAGAATCCAAATTGGAAGATGGTTCATCCAAAACCAATATATCCGGAAAAACCGCAGAAACAGATGCACATGCTATTTTTTGTTTTTCACCACCGGACAATTCGAAAATATTCTTATTTAATAAATGTTCCAAATCAAAATCATTGACAACCATTTCCAATCTTCTTTCAATTTCATCTTTATCAATAGCTAAATTTTCACATCCAAAAACCAGTTCAGAAGTTGTATCCACATTGAAAAATTGTGTTTTAGGATTTTGGAAAACCGATCCTATATATTCCGATATTTCATATATCTTCATCTCATCAATCAGATTGCCATTCATATATACTGAACCCTTTCTATTTCCATCAAAAAAATTTGGAATAAGTCCATTTAAAAAACGAGTCAGTGTTGTTTTTCCGCAGCCAGATTCGCCACAAAGTAAAATAACTTCACCTTTTTTAATGTTTAAATTAATATTTTCCAAATTAATATCATCATTATATGAAAATGAAACATTATTAATATTTATCAATTAATGACCTCCTATAAAATAATATGCAAAAATTATAAACCCGATAACCGCAATCATAATTAAAAAATAATCTATTTTAGAAAATTTAACTTCAAGTAAATGCGTTCTTTTTCTAGGATTACTAAGCCCTCTTGTAAGAGACGCTGCTGATAATTCATCACTTGTTTTAACAGCACTTATTAAAATAGGAATCATATAAAATTCAATCATTTTCAAAGGAGATTTTAAAGATTTAACTGTTAAACCAAAACCTCTCATTTTCATTGCATTAGTTATTGATTTGATTTCATCATAAACTGATGGCACATATCTGAAAACTACAGAAAGAGGAATAATAATCTCTTTTGGAACATTAATATTCTCCATTGAAGTTATAAATTCACTAACTTTTGTTGAAGATATTGTATAATACCCCATCATGAAAATAGGCAACATCCTAGATGAGGTATAACTAAAAGTTATCAAGATTATAGATAAGATACCTGTAGATGTCGGAATCAAATAAATTTGAACATAAATGGCCATTGAATATACTGCAATATAAATTAAGGCTACTTTTTTATAATCTGAAAAAAATAAACAGAAAAATGGAATTAAAACTAGAATACCGCTAACATATAACGGTGCCTCATTAAAAACCATGAAACTTATAATAATCAGAAGAATGATTTTTGTTCTAGGATCCACATTTAAACCAGGATTATTATTTAGTTTTAATTCCACAAAATCACCTAAGCTATTCCCGCTCTTTCAAAGTGTTTTTTCAATACTATTTTACCAAGATATGCACTTATTAAACCAAAAATAAATGTTAAAATAACTAGAATTATAAAAACTTCATAATTTAAAAATGGTGCAATCACATTCACATAATCATTACCCATTGAATTACGTATAGATCCAATGAAATAATCCCTTAAAACAAAAAATGGTAGCATATTACCCATAATACCTACTATAAAACAACTATAACTAATAATTGAATTTTTAACAGATGAATAATCGCCCATTTTTAATATGCAATCTGCAACAAATGCAAATAACGTAAATATTACAATAGGCACCCATGTGTGACCACTTAAAAACATTACAATTCCTAAAACTAAACCCAGCAATGTCACCATTCCAAATTTTGTTACTCTTGTTAAAAACAGCATATATGGAACTCCACATATTAATGCAGCAATAATCGGAAGAGCCAACATCAATATTGGAATATATCCCAACATTCCAAACAGGAATATCAATACCACCATAATCACTGAAAAAATACCAACAGTAATCAAATCTTTCACATTTAATATTTCACTCATAACTTTTCCTCCTAATTAATTTAATATAAAAATAAATATTGGGAAATTATATCTCCCATTTACCGCTTAATTTTTGTAATTCAACCATATGTTTAAATAATCCATTTTGAGCAAGCAATTCATCTGGTGAACCTTGCTCAACAATCCTACCATCATCCAAGACAACGATTTTATCTGCATTTGCGATTGTACGCATCCTATGTGCAATGATAATGACCGTTTTATTTTTAATTAATGTTGAAATAGCCTTTTGAATTTTAGATTCATTTTCAACATCCAAAAATGAAGTTGCTTCATCTAAAAGGACAATATTGGCATTTTTAAGTAAAGCTCTTGCAATAGAAATTCTTTGTCTCTGACCTCCGGATAATAACTCACCATTTTCACCGATAATAGTATTATATCCATTCGGAAGTTTTTGAACGAATTCCTCACATTCTGCAAGTTTTGCTGCATTAATCACTTCATCATCACTTGCATCTTTTTTTCCAACACGAATATTCTCCATGATTGTATTATTAAATAAAATTACATCCTGAAATACAATCGAAAAGTTTTCAAGGAGTTTTTCTGAATCCAATTCTGCCAGATTTTGCCCTCCAATTGAAACTTCACCAGAAACCGGATCCCAAAATCTTGCTGCGAGTTTTGAAACCGTTGATTTACCTCCTCCTGAAGGTCCGACAAGTGCAGTCACTTCACCTTGTTTTGCAATAAAATCAATATCAGATAAAACATCTTTTAAATTATCATAGTTAAATTTAACATTTCTAAATTCCAAATCATAACCATCAAGAGAATAATCTTTAAGACCCTCTTCTGTAACAAGCATTTCTATTTCCTTTGCTCTTTCAATTTTAATATCCATCATCAATATTTCAGACAAAAACATTAATCCATTTTCAACTGGAGCATAAATAGTTGCAGAAGCTATCAGGAATATTAAAAAAGTATAAATTGTTACCTGACCATTCATGATTAGATTTGAACCTAATAATATGACAGAAACTATTCCAAGATTTAAAATTACTTTTCCAGTAATAACTCCACTTGAAAGCATTAATTCTGATTTAATTCTTGATTTTTCTATTTTGCTGGTAATATCATTTAATTTAGATAAATACTCATTTTCATAATTATATGATTTTAAATCACGAATTGAATCTATACATTCCTGCATTGAATCTCCGCATTCAAGCAAATCATTTGTTACAATTTTACTACCTCTGTAAATCATTCTTTTTGAAATATACAGTATTATAAATGATACTGGAACTACCCATAAAAGTGCTACGGCTAATCTCCAGTCAAAGATCAGAAGACCAATGGACACTAAAATTAATGATAATATTGAACCAAGCAATTGAGGAATTGCATGTGAGAACACATGTTCCAAATCAGTGCAATCGTTCATAATTGTTGCAGTTAAATCAGCTAAATCCCTTCTTTCAAAAAATGAAAGAGGCAATTTTCTTAAATTTTCACCTAAATTTATTCGTCTGTTTGTACTTTCAACATAAGTTGTATTATATACAAAATGATACTGTTTCCATGAAAATGCAAATATAATTCCAAGTATAATCAAAATGCCTAAAATAAATATTCCTAAATCAGGACTGATTATTTCCCCACCCATTAAAGGATTAATCCAGATATATAACAGTGCAGCATATAATCCAACTGGAAACATGAATGAAATATTTTGAAGTGCAGTGTAAATAATTCCTTTAATTAAATTATCAGAACCCTCTTTTGTTAATCCAAATCTTTCAATAAACAATTCAGATAACATTATATCACCTCACTTTTAACTTTCCATTGAATAGATCTGTTGAATTCATCCCACATTTTAGAATAAAGACCTTCATTTTCAACTAAAGTACTGTGATTACCTTCTTCCACAACTCTTCCGTTTTCAACCACATAAATCTTATCCACATTTTTAACTGTAGATAACCTATGAGCAATCATTATAACCGTTTTATCTTTGGTAATTTCCGAAATAGCTTTTTGAATCATGTATTCATTTTCGGGATCCGCCAATGCAGTTGCTTCATCTAAAATAATAATTGGAGCATCTTTTAAAATTGCCCTTGCAAGAGCGATTCTTTGTTGTTGACCTCCTGAAAGATAAGTTCCCTCTGTTCCAATTACTGTATCAATTCCATCCGGCAACTCATCAATAATATCATCACATTGAGCAAGACTTAATGCATTTAGAATTTCTTCTCTTGAAGCGCCTTTTTTGCCAATAGCTACATTATTATAAATTGAATCTTTAAATAACCTAGTATTCTGAAATACAAAAGAAATATTCTCCATTAAGTCTTTTGTTGATATATCTCTCACATCAACTTCACCAATTTTAATTGAACCTTCATCCACATCCCAAAATCTTGGAATTAATGATGCAATAGTTGTTTTTCCTCCACCTGATGGCCCAACTAACGCAACAGAATCATTTTCGTTTATTTTAAGATTAATATCATTTAATATATGTTCTTCAGAGTTTGATTCTTCATAGTCGAAAAATACTCCTTCAAATTTAATTGAATGATTTTTAGGTTTCTGCGGGTTTGCCGGTTCTGCTAATGGTTTTTCATTTAAAATAGCTTCAATACCATCCAATGCATAACTTGCAAGCATCCAATCTTGTGAAATTGTCATTATCTTATTCATCATCACAGCACATATCGGTGTGAAAATCACATAGAAAATAAAATTAGCTAAAAATTTAACATCAACAAGAGTTCCTGCAATTAATATGCCTGCAGGAATTAATAAAGCAAAAAATCCATTGATGGATACTGTAAATGCAGTCATTGGAAGTTGTGTTGATAGAGAATAATCTGCAGCGAATTTTCCGTAATTTTTAATTGCATCAATGAAGTTTCTAAATGAATATACAGTTTGTTGGAATGCTTTTGTAACTGGAATTCCCCTTACATATTCAACCGCTTCAGAATTCATTTTTTCCAAGTAACTTTGATACTGGGCCATAATGTTTTGTGAATCTTTAGAAAACATTGGATACATGAATAAGAAACATAGTATAATTGGAATAATACATATTAATCCAAGCAACAAATCAAAACTGAATAACAATATTAAAAATACAATTGGTGTGACTATTGCTCCTACCAGATCAAATAAATTATGAGCTAAAAATCCTTCAGTTTTTGCAGTACTAAAATCAATTACTTTTCTTAAGCCGCCACTAGTGTGGTTTGAGAAATAACCTAAAGGCAAATTTAACAGATGATTGATAGTAGCATCTTTCATGTTTTTCTCATTTTTAAATGCAGATAAGTGAGTGCACATTAAACCGCAAAAGTTTAAGGCAATCCCTAAAAATGCATAGAAAAACGCACCAACCGCATAACTTTCCAAATTCTGTGCTTTAGCAAAGTCTGGAGCTACAACTAAAAGTGCATTTACCACATTCCATATGTATATGAATGGGACTAAAAGAGAAATTGCACTTAAACCTGAAAAAATCATACCTAAAATAGTTAAATATTTATAATTTCCCGAATAATTAAGCAATCGTATGAATTTATTCTTATTTTGATTATTTGACATAAAAACCTCCTAAAAAGTTAATTTAGGAATACCTAAAAATTTAAAATGGTCTAAAAAGACAATAGCCTAAAAATATCCTAAAAATAAATTAAAAGACTAATATTATGTATTTTTTAAAAAATAACTTAAATAAACCATTTTACATTATAAAATATAATTAAAATTAGTATATAAATATGATTGAACTAAAAAGTCAAAAAATATGCCAAAAAGACATTAATTAATTTTTATATTTTGAAGGTGCACAGCCAACATACTCCCTAAAAGCCTGACTAAATTTAGAATGAGAAGAATAACCAACAATTTTTGAAATTTCACTAATAGAATAATGGCCTTCCTCAATCAGATGACAAGCATAATCCAATCTATACTCCTTTCTCCATTTAAATATAGGTTTTCCATAAATTTCCTTAAAACAATTTTTTAAAGTGGTTTTACTCATGCCATATTTATTTGCAAGCTGATCAATGGTTATTTTAGTTTCCAGATTCTCAGTCAAATCGTTTTTCACACTTTCAATAATTTTAACCTGTTTTTTAGAAAGAGAAAACGATTCTGTTTTAGTAAAATTAGTAATTGAAAAAAATAATAACAATTCCAAACATTTTAACTTATAATAAGATTGTTTAATTCTCTCATCAACATCATACAGCTCACCAATTACATGATCAATTTTTTCATTAGCTCTCAGCAATACAAACCCATTATTTTTCTCCAATGTTTCATAAAATTCAATCAAATCAAAATCAGGAACATAATCTTTAATGTATTCATCAGCCATATCCACATCAATGAAAATCTCCAATCCTTCATAATAACCTAATGGAAACTCCGATAATGATTTCGTTAAATCATAAATGCTAACACATAAATCTCCACGTCCAAAGTAAATTATTTTATCATCACCGACAGCATATGCATATCTGCCCCTAGCACAATGATTAATTTCAAGCAATCTAGACTCCATTTTTTCTTCAATGAAAACATCTTCCACGTTTTCAATATTCACATCAATATAAGCAAGAATAATACCCGGAAATAACGAATAAGTTTCCATTTTTCCATATTTTGAGTTTTCACCCAACTCAATAATCGTTTTATCATCATACTCTTTTATTGAAAATTCAGATTTTAACACAACATCAAATAATTCATAGAGTTTCTCATTCATACCTATCAGTATATAATCAATACATATAAAACATTTTAAAACAAAAAGGTAAATCATAATAAAAGTTTACAGGAAAAAATCCAAATGTCATTTAAAAAAGATGAAATGTTAATCATGCCTGCAGTTGACATTAAAAATGGAAAATGTGTACAACTTGTTCAAGGCGAACCTGGAAGTGAAATGGTAGAATTAGAAAATCCTGAACTTGTTGCAAAACATTGGGAAGATTTAGGAGCCCGTAATATTCATGTTATTGACTTAGATGGAACAATTAATGGTATTGCTAGTTTGGACACTATTGAAAAAATCCTAAATGAAATCAGCATTCCAATTCAGCTTGGTGGTGGAATTAGAAGCTTGGACTATGCTCGTCAGTTATTAAACCTTGATATTGAAAGATTAATAATTGGAACAATGGGCATTCAACACCCAGAAACTATTACTGAATTATCTGATGAGTATGGATCAGATAGAATAATGATTTCACTTGACAGTAAAGACAATAAGGTAGTTATTAAAGGATGGCGGGAAAAAATTGATAAAAGTCCGGTTGAACTTTCATCTGAATTTAAAGAATATGGAGCTGGAAGTATCTTATTTACAAATGTTGATGTTGAAGGACTTTTAGGCGGATTTTACACAGATCCTGTAGTTGAGCTTAAAGAATCTGTTGATATTCCTATTGTTTATTCAGGAGGAATTACAACAATAGATGATATTAAAAAATTAAATGAAAGCGGTGTGGACGGCATAGTAATTGGTTCTGCACTTTATAAAGATAAAATTGATTTAACTGAAGCTTTAAAATATCAAAAGAGGTAATTTGATGAAAGTAATGGCGACCGGAACATTCGATATACTCCATCCAGGACATGTATTATTCCTCAAAAAGGCTAAGGAATTAGGTGGAGAAGATGCTGTTCTTGCAGTTGTAATAGCTAGAGATTCAACTGTTGAAAAAAGAAAAAGAACACCAATAATACCCCAAGAACAAAGACTTGAGATGATTAAAAGTCTTAAACCTGTTGATGAAGCCTATCTTGGACATGCTGGAGACATGTTTAAAATCGTTGAAGAAATTAAACCTGACATTATCGCAATAGGTTCCGATCAAGACCACAATGTTGATAAATTACAAGAATCCCTAGACAAAAGAGGAATTAATGCTAAAGCTATGCGTGTTGAGGATTATATGTTTGGAGAACTTGACAGCACTTGTAAAATTATTAAAAGAATCAAACACACAGATTTTAAAGATAAAACTGGAGAATTATACTAATTAGGAGATTATTAAAATGAAAAATGTAGCAATCGTAGGAGCAAGCGGATATACCGGAGGAGAGCTTTTAAGAATGCTTAGTGTGCATCCGGAAGTTGAAGTGACTGAGATTACATCAAGAAAATTGGACGGACAGCCGGTTCATAAAACCCATCCCCATATCAGAGATACAGGATTAGTATTTAAAGACAAGAAACCATCTGATATAGATGCTGATGTAATCTTTACTGCAACTCCCCATGGCGCATCAATGAAAATTGTTCCAGAACTTTTAGAAACTGGCGCTAAAGTAGTTGATTTAAGTGGAGATTACAGATATCGCAATACTGAAGTTTATGAAAAATGGTACGGAATGAAACATACTGATAAAAAAAATAAAGGTGCTTTTGGACTTCCTGAATTATACAGAGATGAAATTGAAAAAGCTAATTTGGTATCAAATCCAGGATGCTTCCCAACCGGTGCAATTTTATCATCATATCCTCTTGTTAAAAATGATTTGGTTGAAAAAATTGTCATTGATTCAAAATCTGGAGTTAGTGGAGCTGGTGTAACCCCTTCCGGAACTACACATTATCCGAATATTGCAGACAATGTAAATCCATATAAAATTTCTGCACATAGGCACACATCAGAGATTCAGCAAGAATTACATGGATTTGATGATGTTAAAGTTTCATTTACCCCTCATTTAGTACCAGTCAATAGAGGAATTCAAACTACAAGTCACAGTTTCTTAAAAGAAGAACATCTGGACATTACTCCTGATGAAATCAGATCATTATATGAAGAAGAATACGGAGACGAGTACTTTATTAAACTTATGGATGAAGGTGAAATTCCGCATTTAAGTTCAGTTAGAGGATCTAACTTTGTACATATCGGAGGGTTTGAGATTGATGAAACTGGTAGAATCGTAATGTTATCCTGTATTGATAACCTTGTGAAAGGCGCATCAGGTCAAGCTATTCAAAATATGAATATTGTTCTTGGCCTTAAAGAACAATTAGGGTTACAACATTTAGGTATTTATCCTTGAATAAACTGAGGAGAAAAAAAACATGGCTACACTAATAATTTATTATTCGCAAAGTGGGAAAACTGAATTAGTAGCTCATACTTTAGCAAAAAATCTAAGAGCAAATGTATTAAGAATTCAAGATTTGAAAAATCGAAATGGATTTAAAAATAAATTCATTGCATCAATTAGTGCATTTAGGGAAAGTAAAACAGATATTACTCCTGCAAGAGTTGATTTAACCGATTATGATACAATCATCTTTGGAACACCTACATGGGCAGGAAATCCAACTCCTGCAATTTTAACAATAATAGACAGGTGTAATTTAACTGGAAAAGATGTTATTTTATTTGCTACTATGGACGGCAGTCGTGGAGATACAAATATCGAAAGACTTGAAGAAAAAGTAAAAATGCGTGGAGCAAGAGTAATTGAAAGTTTCACCATTGCAACTAAAGATAAAGATTCTGAAAAATTAATTACAGACACTGAAGCAGTTATTGAAATGAAAGATTTAAAAATGTATACAAGGTAGATTAAATGGCTAACAACAAATCCGAATTAAAAATCAAAGCTATTGAGAATGGTACTGTTATCGACCATATTACAGCCAATAAAACATTGCACATCCTTAAAATATTAGGTCTTCCGGACAATGAAACAAAAAATATCACTGTAGCTATGAATGTGTCTTCCAAAGAACTTGGTAGAAAAGACATTCTAAAAATTGAAAATAGGGAATTGGGCCATGAAGAACTTAATCAAGTTGCTTTAATTGCCCCGGAAGCTACAATTAATATTATTAGGGATTTTAAACCTATTAAAAAAAATAAGATTGTACTGCCCAAAAAGATTACATCAATCATTAAGTGTACAAATCCAAAATGCATTACTAACTATGAAAATGAACCAATAACCACAATTTTTAATGTTGTTACTGAAAATCCTCCTGTAGTCAGATGTCACTATTGTGAAAAATTAATAAAAACAGAAGATATTTATAAACAATTTGAATAATCTTCTAATTCTTTAAATAGTCCGCTAATCTTTTAGATAATGCAAGTATTGTTAATATTGGAGGTTTACCGGGAGATATTGGCAATACACTTGCATCACAGACAAATAAATTGTCAATTTCTGTTTCCAAATTACTGTTTACTATTTCACCAATTTTTGCAGTTCCCCCAGGATGTGCTCCCCTATACACCGTTGAACCAATAGTGTTTGGATCAACACCAGCACGTTCTAGAACAAAACCTGCAGTTGCAGTTCCTTCAGCCAGATATCTTATATCCTGAATGGTATTGATTTTAACAACATCACCATCGTCGGTTACATAGCCTTTACATTCATCAGAGGTTTTTACCATTATACTAAGGATATCATTTTCAGTTACTGAATCATCATCAATGTTTCCCGGAATAAATGAGGAATAATGAGGTGCCAGAACAAAATTTTTACCTATTATAAGACCTGCCATTTGTACTTCACTATTGAAGTTAACATCTTTTAAGTATCCTCCAACACTTACAAATGGATCAAAGAATATTTCACGGCCCGCTTTGGAAATTCCGGATTTTCTTAAAATTAAAGTTGAACCAATTGCACCAGCAGACAATACAACCTTATCAGCCTTTATGATTTCTTCTTTACCATCTTTAATATATTTTACACCATATACAACACCATCATTACTTGTTACTTCACGAACATCAGCTTCACAAATCAGTGCTGCACCATATTCAACTGCTTCATCGATGAAATCTTTTCCAGAAAATTTAGCATCAACAGGACAACCGAATGCGCATTTTCCACATTGAATACATTCTTCTTCCCTAATTGCTTTTGGCATTTTCATTGTTTGAAGGCCAAGTTCATTACCTGCATCTAAAAATGCCTTAGTGCCTTTTCCAATATGAGAATCATCAATAGGATGTACATTAATCAAATCTTCAACATATTCATAGGCATCAGATAAATCAATATCATAATCCAATAATTCATCATCAAGTGCCCTTACCATGTTCGACATGGATACAATTGTTGAACCGCCAATGCAAGTAGTTGTGAGTAAATCAACATCACCAGAATACGTATCATAATAATTAAATGCATCTTTTGAATGTATGTATGGTCCTTTTTCCAAAATTGTTACATCAATACCTTCTTTTGCAATTTCACGGGCCAATATTCCTCCACCAGCACCAGTTCCTACAATAACAATCATAACATCACCATCAAATAGTTTATATAAAGTACTATATTATCTTTTATAATATAACAATTGTTAAATTATATTTTATAATATAAAAAACTTGTTAAATTATAGTCATAAATATAAAAAACTTTTATTTAATATGTAATTCATAAGTAATAATGATTAATCTTTTGAGTGATAAAATGGAAGAATATATTGATTTATTCGAAAAAGTTATTGCAAAAACAAGCTCACAAATTGACTACATTGACATCAGAGCAGGAATTGGAGACAACACTTCAATATTAATGAAAGATGGAAATGTAGATGAAATTAACACCGGAATGAGCTTAGCAGCAAGAGTAAGAGTGTTAAACAATGGAGCATGGGGTTTTGCATACACAACAGATTTATCTAAAATAAATGAAATAACAGATACAGCTATCAGATTTTCAAACTCATTAAAAGGAGACGTCGAACTAAGTGAAACAGACATTATTAAAGATAAAATATCAGTTGACGTTAAAATTCCATTTAGTGATATTTCTATTGAAGAAAAAAAAGACATTATGAAGCAAGCAAATGACGCTGCAATTATCGATAAAGTCAACAGCACCACTGTAAGTTATGGAGACAGTGAAGTCAATGAATTGTTCATGAGCAGTGAAGGTAGTGAAATCCAAGTAAAAACAAGTAGAGTAAGAATGGCTTTAAATGCATCTGCAACAAATGGTGAAATAATCCAATTTGGACATGGTAGTCTCGGAGGAGTTAAAGGATTTGAAGCAATATCTGATAAAGACCTGGAAGAATTTGGAAGAACTATTGGTCAGAAAGCTGTTAGATTACTCGATGCAAAACCTGCACCTTCTGGAAACTTTCCAGTAATAGCAGATCCTGAATTAACTGGTGTTTTAGTCCATGAAGCATTAGGACATGCAGTTGAAGGGGATTTAATCTTACAAAATGATTCTATCCTTAAAGATAAAATGGGTTGTCAAATTGCATCAGACATTGTCAATATTTTTGATGATGCAAGTCTGAAAGAAGGATTTGGATATTATCCATATGATGTTGAAGGAGTGAAGACTTCACCAAATCAATTAGTTAAAGATGGAAAATTGGTTTCACTTTTAAATTCAAGAGAAACATCATCTAAATTAAATATGAAATCTTCAGGAAATGCAAGATCATTAATTGCAGACCAGCCAATTGTAAGAATGAGCAATACATATCTACAGCCTAGAGACAATAGCTTTGAAGAATTGCTGGAAGACATTCAAGACGGAATTTATCTTAAAGGTTCAAGAGGAGGTCAAGTGGATACCGGTAAAGGCATCTTCCAATTTAATGCTGCTGAAGGTTATTTAATTAAAGATGGTGAAATTACAACACCTTTAAGAGATGTTTCACTATCCGGCAACATATTAGAAACATTGAAAAACATAGATGCTGTCGGAAATGACTTTAAATTAAGTGTTGGATTCTGTGGAAAAGATGGTCAGACTGCACCTGTAGGTGATGGTGGACCCCATACAAGAATTTTAAATGCACTTGTTGGAGGAATGGGATAATGATTAGTGATAAAGCAGGACAATACTTAGTTAAATTAGCTGGAAATGCGATCAGACAATATTTAGAAACTGGTGAAAAAATTAAAAAAAGTGAAGACTACCCAATTGAATTGGATGAAAAATTAGGTGTCTTTGTAACATTGAACAAAAACAGTAATCTGAGAGGTTGTATCGGATATGCCGAACCAATTATGAGTGCAATTGAAGCTACAATAGATGTGGCTATTGCAGCTGCAGTTAACGATCCACGATTTCCCCAAGTTAGTTTAGATGAATTAGAAACACTTGATTTGGAAGTAACCGTGCTTACAAAACCTGAATTAATTCCAGTAGCACATTATAACCAGTACTTTGATGAAATTGAAATTGGCAGAGATGGTTTAATCATTCAGAAAGGTTATTCAAGAGGTTTATTGTTACCTCAAGTAGCAACTGAAAATCGATTTAGTGTAGAAGACTTTTTAGAACACACCTGCATGAAAGCAGGAATTAGTACTGATAGCTGGATGGATGAAAGCTGTGATGTCTATAAATTCCAGGGACAAATATTTAAATAGCAATTAAATGATGATACCATCGGAAATATCAATTACTTATCAAATGCTCTCCCACTCTACCTTTTATAATATCAAATTATAAAAGTGTTAAGTATGGATAACGAGCTACTTGAAAATATATTTATAACAAACAACTATTCACACGAAACACGAAAAGTGAATAGGTCAGTAATGAAGAAGTATTGTGAATTCAATGGTATGAGCCTTCAGGAACTGCTTGATGAAGCGGAAAAAGAAGAAGCAGACAATGTCAAATGGAAACACCGCCGTGTTAAAACAAAATTGCTTAAATACAGACAATTCCTTTTAGACAACTATTCTATAAACACAGTCAGAATACATATGTCTGCCGTCTCAAAATTTTACAGATTTTATGACATCGAAATCAATCCTCTACCAAGATTGAACATGAAAGCTGTGAAAAAACCAACATCAATCTATTATAAAGATTTGCCTGATAAGGAAATTATAAGGGAAGCTTTAGCAATTTCCCCACCCGTTATGAAAGCTATAATATTGTTTTCTTGCTCAAGCGGTTGTGCCAGAGCTGAAACATTGAGTCTGACAATTCAGGACTATATCGATGCCTTATCAGAATATCTGCCGAACAAAAGAATGGACATCTATCAGATAATCGATTATTTGAATGACAATGACAATGTGATACCTACCTTTAACCTCAGGAGAATTAAAACAAACAAGTATTACACTACTTACTGCAGTCCTGAAGCTGTTAAAGCCATCAATGCATATATTCTGACAAGGACTGACAATGTAACTCCCGAAAGTCAATTATTCAAAATGTATGAATCTTATTTCATTGGATATTTCCAAAGAATCAATGATGAACTTGGCCTTGGTAGAGTAGGACATTACAGCAGATTCAGAAGCCATATGCTTAGGAAATTCCATGCTTCAGCATTGTACAATGACGGCATGAGTTTGGATAACGTGAATGATTTGCAGGGAAAGGCCAAAAACAAGACCGACCAGGCTTACTTCATGATCAATCCTGACGATTTGAAATATGAATATATCAAGCATCTGCCTGCCATTACAATAAATACTGATGTTGAAAAACTGTCCATCAAATCTCCGGAATATATGCAGATGGAAAAGGAAAATAATGAATATAAACAAAAAGTTGAAAGAATGGAAGCTAATATAGCTAACATCATGGAACGTCTGGGCCAGGAGGAAGCAAAATAGCTTTATTGAATTTGGTGGAAATTATACTTTCCACTATCTTTTCTTATTTTTTCCTAAACAGCATAAAAACATTATTATGCTATTTTTATTATTAACTGAAAATTAAATAACTATTTTTGATTATATAAAGCATATTAACAATAACTTATGATATAAAAGTGATTTTGAGAAATAATTTTAAATCAGTGCAATTGGTTGAAACCATCATCAAATTTCAATGACAAATTGCAATTATGATTTTATACATTTGATATTTTCTGACTGTCAATCTTGATTCAATGTTTAGAGAATTTTGGAAAAACACATGCCTTATCTTCAAGTATAACATTGTAATAAATGAACGATTAAGCCAAAAATAGAAAACAAAATGTTTATATACACAAAATAACAGACTATGATTAGCCATTACGAAGTGAGAACAATTTTTATGAGTGAGAACAATTTTTCACACTCGTACAACTTTTCTTTTGTGAGGGCTGAAAATCAATATCTGGAGGTAAAATATCAAGAAAATAACAGAAAAAAAAGATTATTAAAAAAGGATTATAAAAAAATAATTTTATTTGAATAACGAGCTAATAAATATTATTTTTAATTATAATCCTAAGGGGTCAGGTAAGAAAAATAAAAATAATTAGACACGTCGCGAAACAATGTTAAAAATTAATACTTTTCAAAACTTAACCCAATTTCTAGTTTATTTTAAGGAATATATAAACATTTGTAAATTAAAAAAGCAGTGTTTATCTTGTACTAAATATTCGGTAAAGAATTGAAAACTATTTTTAACCACGTACTATTTTTATTTTCAAAGACTTCTGACTCCTATTGAATTTTAGATTGTTGATCATTTACACCCACATAATGATGGGAAAACATAGGAGAAGAAAAACAATGTGTGAAGTAATAAAACCTAGGATGAATGAAATAATAATTTTCAATAACTTCAGGGCACTTGAAGAAGTCATTGCAGAAATTCAGGAAACTGAAAACATACGCAATGAAAGGGAATTCTTCCAGTCATACAAAATCAAGATAATGAAACTTGATTAACACCAGAGACGATGAACTAAAAATTATAACAGGAGTCTAAAATCATGTTAGAACAAGAAGTAAACGGGAAAACACATGTCTTAGTCCCAAAAGATATATGGGACGATATAATGGCAATGTTCAATGAACATTTGAATAAAGGTGAATAGAATGGACAGCTATTTGCCAGATTGCGGAATCGAACATAATCAGTTCGAAGACAACTACCACGGCATCCTTACCCACAGCGGTGAGATCAAAGTTGCCAAAGGTGATGTTGAACAGGAAATCCTCTACATTGACGATGACGGTATCGTATTGGTGGACGGCGGCAAAAAGGCATACCAGACACTAATCCATACCAAGCTATTGGCACTGATTCAATATGCAAAAGCGGGAGATATCGGACTCATCAAGTTCATAAGAGGAGAGGCTTTCATTGTCGGATTCAGGAAAAAAAGGAGTGACTGAAATGGAAAGTACACTTCTTGAAATGCAGCAAAAACTTACTGACGGATACTGCATCGGTTTTCACTATGCAAATGAAGGCATTCATTTTCTGCTTTCAAAATCAGATGAGTTCCATTTGCTGAACGAAAACACAATAGCAATCCACAGGAAAAACGGAACAATCCAAATAATCAACCTGAACTTCATCAGTGAAATTCGCATCATAAGGAAGTCATACAGATGAGCAAACCAGCAAGATTATATCCGAAAAAAGAAATGAAGTTGAATCCAAAAGTGATTTGGATTGGAAGCATAATATTTGCCATAGCTATCGGATGGTTTGGAATAACAATCTCAAGCTTTGGAACATTATAAAAGGTGATAAGAATGGTAAAAGCCGAATTAATAGAAAATCCACAGGAAACAGAAATAGTCAAAGTCGATACCGTCCCTGATGTTGATGTTGCAATTGAGCAATGGGACGCATATCAGAGACTATGCAAAGGATTATTGAATGACAATGACTATCAGGAAATAATTGTTAAGGAAAAAGATGAAAACGGAAACTACGTTAAAGTGAAAAGACACTTCAAGAAAAAGTCAGCATGGCAGAAACTCTCCCGTGCATTCAATGTCGATACCGAAATAGTGGACCGTGACATTGAAAGAACAAAAATGGGAAGAGTCAGAGAAGCATATTACTGCGTTAGAGCATCACTTCCAAATGGCCGCAGCGTTGAATCAGATGCATTATGCTCAAGGTCCGAGAAAGGAAAGGACAAAGTTTCAGACCATACCATAATGTCAACTGCAAAGACACGTGCTACAAACCGTGCAATAGCTGAACTCATTGGAGCAGGAGAAGTGTCAGCAGAAGAAATGTCAGCTGAAAAGATTGCAGGACAATCAAAATTTCTAAAAGAGGACAATAGCTAGTTCCTCTTTTAATATTTTTAGGAGAGAATTAAAATGAGCTTTGAAAACAGCAAACAAACAATATTTACAGGTACACAATTGGATTATGAAGAAATTGTAGAAATTCCGGAAGGATATGAAAAAGCAGAATTAAAAGACTTTGAAGATGGAACCCTAATAAGAGGCAGACCAGAAATGGCTTCAGTTTCATCATTTACCTTTGACGATGATGGCGAAGAAAAAACAGTGAACAGATTCAAATTATACATCTTTCAGGATGCAGACAAAATATATGTTGAAATCAATGTTAATCTTAAAAATGATGGAGATATCCACAAAAACGTCAGGAAAGGAAGCGTATTATTTGATTTTTTAACCAGTATTCTTGAATTGGAAAATGCAGGTTCAGTTGGCAAATCCAATATTCTAAGAAATGTTGATCTTTCCGAATATCGTGAATTCGTAAACAGATTAAGTGAAATGACAATTCAAGTCAAAGAAAGATCAGGAACATACACATTCTACAGTTTCATTGTGAGGGACGTTCAGGTATAGGTAATTAAAATGAGTGAAGGAAGTTCAGCCATACAAATCAAAAAAGCTATCGGTAATGTCTATAAACCAGATTATGAGTTTACATACTTTAAAAACATAATCAGTGCTTTCTATTTGCAGGGTACCGACCCAGAAGTTGTAGAAAAAATTCTTACTGAATTATACAACCAACTTCCTTCTCATGAGAAAACATTAGATGAAATCATCAAACTCTTCGAAGACATTTATTTGGGTGATGAAAATCCAAACAGTGGGATAAAAGGCATTGAAAGATTCATTTCAGATAAATATGATAAAAAGACCAGCATTTTGGTAGGGCGTGAATTGAATAGGGCAATCATACCATATGATACCAATAAGATTTACAAACTCCAAACTGGCTCCAACAAATATATCGTTATGGACTACAGGAACAATGAAGTCACTACACAGACAATCGAATGGAAAAAAGGAAATGAAGTGGCCGATTACACCAGAGTACTGTTCTGCTATCCCATGCGGATTACAATACATGACAATCCGATAAGTGAAGCCGGAATAACCTTCAGCATCGAATGGAGAACAACAGATGGAGGGCATTTCCATACCAAAGATATGAACATCGTTGAAATTGAACATTATCTCATTGAACACGGTTATGTCCTATCACGTTACCAATCCAAAGATGTTGTTCCCGGCTTGATTCAATAGCTATTGAAAACAATTTGGCAATAATCAAAAACGAAATAGAAACTCCTGGTTTCTACTATAACGATGAAAGCAAAAGCCTGACAATAGTTGAATTTGAATTAAGAGAAGCCGACATTAACAAAATGAATAATGCATTGGACTTGATTGAGGACTTGAGAAATTATTTCATCGGTCAGGAAGGAAAGCTGGCAACAACCCTAAAGCATGCAATGATAGTTCCTTTCGGATTTGCCAAAAAGCAGATGGGATTGCCGTTGGAAAACTTAATTCCATATATATATTCCATTTCGGAAAGGGCGGAAGCGGTAAGACTACCCTTGCCCGTATTGGAGCATACTTTTACGGCGAACCTGATAGCGAAACTGATATTGGAGGATCTGAATTCGATACCATTCCAAGAATCGGTGCTCAAATATCCAAATCCACATTCGGATTAATCATCAATGAACCTGTTGGCGTGTTCAATTGCAAAAGCTGCACGGAGACATTGAAAACATGTGTGGAAAGAACAAATGCAAGACGCAGATATGAAGGAAGGAACTTAGCTATTATCCTTGCCTTATCTACCTTGTCTTTTACATCCAACAGCCCGTTGCCCAATGTCGAAGGTTTGACAAGAAGATTTGTTCAGCTAATGTATACTCACAGTGAGAAAAAAACAGATGATGAGAAAAGGGAATTTATGGAGCATTTCCAAATGGACTCTCCCAAAGATTGTCTGTTTCATCATTTGAAGTATCTTGCGGACTTTGTGGTGAATGAAATTAACGAGGATATAGAATTGTTGAGACTGCCTTGGCAGGAACTAAGCAATCAACTGATTAAAAGAGCATATGCCCAATGTGAACGTGAATGTCCTGATTGGCTGTTGACATTTGCCGAATCAGTAACCCCTGAAGATCTGGACGATGAAGAAATAGAATATCTGAGAATGTTTTTCATTGACGAGATTAACAAGCACAACAAAAGCATTAAGGTCTATTCGGCAGAAGACGGATATCCGATAAAATATCACGACTATTTCACAGATTCTGTTAAAGACTCAAATGACTTCTATGAACGTGTCTTTAACATTATCAATGAGCGCCTAGTTCCTTATATGGTGCTGCATCATGGCCGTGATGGTCTTGACTATGTCTGCTTTACAAGCGGACTTAAAAAGGCATTGAAGAATGCTAATGAAGTGTGCTATGATGTGAAGGGAATTGCTGAATTGTTAGGTTGGGAATACAAATCCGTTAAAATACCTAAATCTACAAAAGTTATGGTTGTTAGGTTTGATAAGTTTTTAACATTCCTATATCCCAACTTAAGTGAAAAGGAGGTCAATAAATAAAGTAACTTGTGAGGTAACTTTTGGTAACTTGAGGTAACCTGAGACCCAAGTTACCTCACCAAAAAAATTTAAAGGATTTTAAACAGTTTATTTTTTGATTAAAGCTATTAAAATTCATTTAATTTTTTAACATTCTGAGGTAACCTGACACCCCCGGGGAGGGGGCCTATAGTAGTGAAAAATACTTGTGTTTGCTAAGTTACTGGGTTACCAAGTTACCTTATTTTGATAAGTTACCAGGTTACTGGGTTACTTTGGAAGCGAGCTGATAAATATGTTTAGATGTGGCTGTTATCCAAATCATGAAATCTGCAAAAACAAAAACACATGCGAATTTTGGATACCATTAAATCAAAAACTCAAACAATTAAATCAACAGATATCTTATGAGTTGAAAATATTAGAAAGTCTAAATCAAAGAAAAAGAGACTACTTCAGAATTCTATCTGAAATTCAACAGGGAAGATATACTGAAATAGTAGCTATTGACGGAAGATTAAAAAGAGTACCAAAAAAGAATGCAAGAGGCGAATCTATATTAAAACCAGATGATGTACAGGTCGGATTGAATTTTAATGTTATATCTAAAGAGATAACTGACACAGAAACAATAATTCATGAATTAAGAATTAGAGAAAAGAATATATTAAAAATATTAAAAAAACAATATTGGACAATAGCTTGTAAATAAAAAATCTTTCATATAATCAGTTAAATAGTTTTTTTCAGAAAATAATCTATTAAATCATAATTCCAATAAAAATAACTGTTTATTAGTGACATGAACATTTCTTTTGGTATATTTTTATCTACACGAAAGATTTTCACTTCTTTTCCAATATCATTTATTTCGTTGTTATTAATTGTGTATTTGCATCTTTTTTTAAATGAATTTTTATTATAAATTTTTATTGATCCATCGCAATGTATAAATCTCCCACTATCTTTTTCAAAAATTGCATGGAAATATCGACTCCCTCTTAAATTTATTAAATCTTCTGAAGGTAATTCTTCACAAGTAAATACTACTCTATTATTTTTTCTAGGTTTCCACATATATTCAGTTAATTCCCCAGTTTTATAATTTCTAAATTGGCCTTTATCAACAGTTTTTAAATCTCGAATTTTATTCCAGTTCAATGGCTTTGAAAATACAGTACTTTTTTGACAAATTAATGAAAAATTTTTTAAAAAGGGATCGACACGAATTTTTAAATCAACATCATCTAAATTAAGTTTATTCAGTTCTTGTGAAATCCAATAAGATGAATTAAAAGCATTAATAGGTAAACATAATCCATATCTATTTCCGTTAATAATTATCGAATCATAAACTTTTGAAAATTTATCCACTTTAATTAAATTTTCTTTATCATAAAAGTTTTCAAACTCTTTTCTATCATAGGGCTCATTTTTTAACAATGCCTCTAATCTATCTTCAAATATTGAGTTAGCAAGCAATTCTCCAAATAGTAATATTTTTGAATAGATTATTTTGTTTTTTATTTTCCGATTCAAAAAATTTATTCGTTCTTCATGTTTTTTGTAATATGTTAGAACTTCTTGTTCTTTTATAGCATCTAAATCATATTTTAAATCTTCATGAGCAGGATGATTTTCGTTAAGATAGATATCTTCTAAATGCATCCAAGGAGTTAAAACATCATGTATAAAATATTTTTTTAATTTATATTCCATAATATTCATTCAAATTTTATTTATCTCTTCTTTTAATTGCTTCAATATTTATTTGAGGAAGACCTTCAAATATTCCATCAATTTCTTTTTTTGAGCTAATTTGATTGTCAACAATGTAATTGATTAAACGAAATAATGAAATTGCTGTTTGAACATCATCTTTCAAGTCTAATTCTCCAGGATGAACAGCATTGTTTCCAATGACTCTAACTGAATCGAATGCTTTTTGAACTTCACTGGAAATTCCTTTTTTAACTAAATTTCCAATATCTTCATTTAAATTTTTTCCCGACTCTCCTAAGTGAGGCATTAATTTCTGTAATGCTAATCTTAAAAGTGCACAAGCCCCTCTTGGTGAATCATTGACAATATTTCTTGCTTCAATATAATCTTCTTTAACATCATTAGGCATATCATCATTAGGTAATGGTGCGATTGATGATTTTGGATAAATTAATTGTTCATCATGCCAAAATGAGATTTCGCCGCAATGGTCGCATTTTGATGTGGACCAACCCCTGACTCCTAATTGGTCATATATGGGATCTGCAGGATGCTCACCGTTAGAATTAAATATCATTAAACGATATCTCCACTTTTGATGAGCATAAACTTCGCAGTATGGGCAATTAAATGCGTCTTTTTTAAATTCAGGTCCAACATATCCTTTCATATTCGATCCTCCATATTATTATAATTTCCAATAACTTTTAAAGCTTCTCTTAATCTATATTATCAATTGATATTATAAACTGTATTTGTTTGTATTAATTAATTATAAAAATGTATCCTCACATTTTTTGATATATTCCGTAACATCGGTGTTGATTTCTGGAATAAAGTTATTTTTTTGCATCCAAATACCAATTTTTTCATAGCAACCTTTTTTAAGCTCGAATATCAAAATAGGGATTGAATATATTTTTGAATTTTCATATCCAATTTTAATTATATTTTCTTTCTCATCATACTCTGCTTTTAATTTATGATTATTGAAATTATTTATTAAAATACCAATAATTTCATCAAAATCATCATAACCGATATCTAGGTATGGAGATAATATTTTCCCGATTGCTTCTAGTTTATTTTTGGTTTCTGCATTAATTTCAATATTTGTCATAAAAATTTCCCCTAGTATTTTTTATTATTAAATGAATGGATTTTTATCTAATATTTCTTTAAATTTCTTTGATTTTACATAAGATAATTTGTCAGGATTCCATTTAAAGTCCTGTTTAATTTTATGTTCACATTCTTTACAATATTTATTATAAAATTCTTCATAAGTATTATCTAAATTCCTATTTGTAATAATTCCTCCATGTTCACAATAAATTGTTTTGAGTCCATCAGAAGCCAATCCGAAAAATTTAGCATATTGTCCACCATGACCATAATGTAGCTCAAGGTGTTTGCAATTGTCCAGTACTCTTTTTGGATTAAGATCTCTAACTGCACATCTTAAAACCATTGCTTCATCAGTCTCATCAACATCAATATCGATTTTTTCAATAATTAATATCAATGTTTTAAATAAATCATGAATTTCTTCATCCGACATTTCACTAATGTCTTTTTGCCTATTCAATGGTTTGGATAATTTTTCTTTTAATGATTCTGCTCTTTTGAGGTGATATTGTGACTTATTTTCTTTTGCAAAATTAATATATTCATCAACAGTTTCATTATACTGTTTATCTCCAATCAAATACAAGTATGTGGTTTCAAATGATAATAAATCATACCTAAAAATATCAAATTCGGATGTAAAATTAATTAAATCTCTAAAAATAGAAAGTAATTGATCCATTTGGTTAAATAATGCTTTTTTTGTATTATCATCAGTTGATGTAAAAACAGCTTCTATATGATGTAGTTGCATTCCAATCAGCATTCTCAATAACTCTAAAAATATAAACAAGTCTTTATCATCCAGTGTTTCAATCAAATTTTTACAAAAATCTGCATATAATTTATGGAGTATTTCAAAAATTTCTTTTATACCTTCAGTAGTTTCGGGGTCAACAACAAAGGATAATATTGTTTTTCCTAGATTAGATATTTTTTGGGTTACTAACAAATCTCGAAGTTGACTTTGTAAAATAAAACAAAGTTTCTCTAATCTGAGACCATAAAAATAATGTTCTAGATATTTAATGTTATTTTTTTTAGATAATGTTTCTCCTTCTTTAATGTATTCAAATAATTTTTCTGCTTCAATTTTATTTTGACAATCAAGAAACGGTGTTAATCCAATAATTGAGTTTAAATGGGCTAATACATAATCATTATCATCTTTTGTTTTATCATAAACTGATCGGAAGTGTTTTTTTGCATTTTGAGGATTATTTTGGTTATGAATAAATTCAAATCCAACTTTTGTCTCAGCATTAAATATCTCTGAATATTGCTTTTTTAAATCCTTAGATTTCTCTAAAGGATTGTCAATAATATTTTTCACTTTCCATATAAGTTCCTGTGTGGGTGTTCCATTTACTAGAATGTTACAATATTGAGAACCTTTCTCTGCTGTTTGTTCTATAATTTTGGGATTTGAAAAATCATTTTCAATTGGAATATATAATGTAACAGTTTCTTGCGAATGCCAATTTGGTTTTTCAACATTTAACTCTTCATTAATGTATTTCTGAACAAATAACCAACAATATTCTTCATTAATTGTATCTACAACAACTAAAAACACGGGCATGTCAACTTTACTGTAGTAATATTTCAAATAATCCGTGCGAATTGAGAATTTCACATGTTTTTCATCTTTTTTATAATCTTCAGTACCTTTTAGTTGGATTATAAATGAGATTTTTGTGGCTTCATCAGTATCTTTATCAAAAACTTTCACGAAATAATCATTACCATAATCTTCACTAGGCTCAGCAAGAGACCAATTTTTAGGAGCATTTTTCATAAGTATGGCTTTTGCTGATGCATCAATCTATGTTGTTTTGTTCGTTTCAATTTTTCCCTCGTATACTTTTTTATAAGCTGAATCCATTACTAAATCTAATTCTTTATCATAATAGCATTTATTAGAATAGTCTCATAAGTTGTTCATTAAAATCCAAACAGGTTGGGAGTATTTCTCATCAAGGATAGATTTTAAGGCCAAATCACAAATCCACATGAAGGCTCTTGCAGTATGGGCGATGCCATTTTTTGAGTTAATTTTCTCTGGAAAGGAAATCACAACACCATCTATTTCATCTATGTTTTGGGAAATTATTTCATCCAGTGAATTGAAGAGTTCCTCATCTTCTTCTTGGTTTTCATCGTTGATTTTGCTGATTTCTGCGCTCCTATCAGTCATGACTTATTTTATTGCCGTTCCGCCAACATCTATCCCAGATATCTTCACTGCACATAATGCCCACAAAAGTGTTTTTGATACTGTTTTTATTCATTCCAGTATTAATGGTTATTGATATCACCATAAAGTTTTAGGACGTATCTTTTGAATAGCAACATGCAAAAGATTATTTACTAACTTTTCTTATGCATCTTAGTATTAAAAACATTCAAATCAAACTATTATCATGTGGAATACCATTTATCCACATTAACTCTTTGTGATTGTTTTTCTGCAACTATTTTTTCATATCCTCCAGTAAATGCCACCACACAGTCATCATGAATGGCTTCATTTGGATAAGCAGTAATTTTTTCCAGAAATTCCATGGCCCATTTTTTCGTAAACCCTGTTCTATCCTTCCCAACCAGAAATATTCCGTTCTTCTGAATATCTGCTGAAACTCTTCTTGCACGGTCAACTTTATTTTCTCTTGAGTTACCAGTACCTGTAGTGAATCCTCTTCTGTTAAGCTCATCTATGATTAATAATCCGAAGTTTTTACCTGTGCTTCCATCGAGTTCAATATACTGTACATCTGACTTGTCACGTGCTGCAGTGTTCAGTATTTCATTGATCAAGTTTCTTGACTCAAGCTGAAATTCATATGAATCCCAAATGTAGATATTACCGTTTAGATCTTTAGCTAATAAAACACCAGCAGTATAATCCGGATCACTTCCTCTCAATTTGTCATCGTTCAATACTTCTGTAGTTGCAAGATCCCAGTATCTGATGACTCTAACGATTGGTATTTTCAGGCATTCATCTTGAGAGATTATGTGGAAGTCTGATTCATCAAATAACTGGCCTTTGACTGAGGCATACCAGTTACCGTTCATTAATTGCTCTCTTGTTACTCTATCTAATCCCATAAGATATTCTTCATAGTCGTTTCTGTCTAGATAGATGTTGTCCAAGTAGCTGGATGAAATGAATCTTATTTGTGATTTATCCTGAATGTCAGTGTCTATTTTTTCTATGAATCTTTCACGCACCCATTTGTTTCCACGCTTACCCGGATTGCTTGATGCCATCAGTTGTGTTGGAAGCTTATTGTCTTTGGTCTTACGAACTCTTGACCTCATATAGATATATTTAAACCTCTCCAACTGTGTCAGCTCATCAATTCCTATGAACTG
The DNA here is from genome assembly GCF_003814835.1 of Methanobrevibacter gottschalkii DSM 11977. Taxonomy (NCBI): domain Archaea; kingdom Methanobacteriati; phylum Methanobacteriota; class Methanobacteria; order Methanobacteriales; family Methanobacteriaceae; genus Methanobrevibacter; species Methanobrevibacter gottschalkii. The sequence goes on along the minus strand of NZ_RKRG01000002.1, from coordinate 62,411 downwards.
GTATTCGGAACCCTGATATGTATCAAGGTCATTAATGTTACGTAAATATCCGAAAGTTAATGAATTTCCATTGGGAAATGTCCATGAGTGTTCGGTTCCATCCCACTTCGGTTTGATACTTGCATTATTTTGAATTTCCTTTCGATTTAACCATTGACTTGCCTTGTGAATTAAAGCTCCTTTACGCTTCAAGTCAGATAATGTACGTCTCAGGATGAGGGCATGGTATTCATTCATGTCATCCTGAACATAGAACAATGCCCTCATCAAAAGACTTGTTGATTTGGAATCTCCTGCAGCACCACCAATCAGGACTTCCTTTTCTCTAGCTAAAATCATTTCGGCCTGCTTTGGAAATGGAGAGAATGGAATATATGGATTCTCATACACACATTTCTGAAGAATAACTTTATCCCTAGCATCCAAATAGAATTCGTTGTTCTCATTGTACATTGTTATCATCAATTTGTTTTGCAAGGATTTCTATTTCATTCATGATGTCTTTTTGTGAGATTTCAATCTTTTTGTCTTCCAGTTCAAGAACTCTATTTTTAAATAGCCTATCCATTTCATCCTTGAACAGCCTGTTTTTAGCTTCAAATGCTTTAACTGATAATTCCAAGTATCTTATTTTTAATTCTGTTAAATCAATCAGGTATCTTGCCAGACTTTTTTCGTTGGCATTGTATCTTACTTCCTGGTCGAGCTTTGCAAAGTCAATTTCAATACCCACAGCATTTTTGGTAATCTTGTCAAGATTGTCAAGACCCGTTTTGATATCAGTAACCTGTTGCTGAAGTATTGTATCAATAGCTAAGTCGATATTGTCTGTGTGAACTTCATTGTCTATAATTTGGCCTTGAGTGATTGCCCTATTTGTTAATGAATCTTTATCTCTTGCCCTTGGGTCTTTTTCTTTATCTGTTATGTGATATTTCTTTTTGAATCTTGAGAATGTGGATCTGCTCACTTCGATTTCATGTTCCTCTTCCAGCCATCGCCTGACATTTGCATCTGTTGCACCAGATGTCTTCATGACCATTATCTCATCCAACAATGTTTCCAGGAAATCACTCTTTGTTAGATTTAAACCCGCCTTGAATTTTCTATAAGTAATATCTGCTACATCACGACCATATTTTGTTTTTAATAGTTCAATGACTTCATTGTTGCTCATTCCCTTCTTGCAGCAGTTTATTATTTCCTGTTCATGCTGTTCTAAAAAATATATGATATCTGAATTTCCTCGACCCATAGGTTCCCTCCTATAAAACTCTTAACTCTCTTTCAAGTTCCAGTTTCCTTGCTTCGATTAAACTGTATTCAGTTTGTTTCATGATTCTTTCAAAATCAGGATTGGTGTTTATTAGTACAATTGTCTCTTCAGCATTTCCCATAGCTATCAGTTTTGCTCCCAGTTCATATGCGTCCTTGTGGGTGAAGGTTGAATCTTCGACAATCTTTTTGAGTGTAATATCCACTCTTGCGCTGATGTTGGTTTTTTCAAGTAACATAATACATATATTTATTATGTTTTATATATAATATTTTATTATAAAAAAAATATAAAAGTAATAATAAATATTACTTTTGCTTATGAAAAATAGTTTTCTTTTAAGAGTTATATACGAGAGATATATTTTTTGAAGTTATTCTCCGTCATCCATTTCGTCAAGTTCCTTTTGAAGATCGTGGATTTGCATTTCTTTATAGAATCTTTCGAACTTGCCTACTTCAATGAGATAAGATGAAACTTCAAGAGCATCTCTAAAGGTATAGTTGGACTCTTTGATAATTTGCTTTTTGTCTTCATCCATGTAGGATGATGTATTATTTATATTGGCCATAGCTATTACAACCTGTATATAATAATTAATATAATATTTTATTATTTTAATTATATAAAATTATCCTGTGCTATGTTTCCAACATGATATTGATGATAAACTGAATTTATTTGAATAGTTAAAATAAAAATAACTATTAATTAGTTGCTATAAATGATATTTTAAGTGATAGTATGGGAGCATTTGAAGATTATAGAAAACGAATAAGAAAAGAGATTCCTGACTCTACAGAATATTTCAATTATTTTTTTAATAATGATTATGACAATGCTATTAAAGTTGTTAAAAGAGATATGGACAAATACAATCAAAAATATGGCATCGTCCCATTGGAATTAGAAAGAAGATTGGAAGACGCAAAAATGATGAAATATAGTAATATTTATTATAAAAATAACGAAAAAGCTGAAGAATTAGAAAAAGAAGGAAAAATTGATGAAGCAATTGAAGTTTTAGAATCAAATATTCTTATTCATACGGACACACCATTCACATATTACCATCTATCCTCAATATATCAAGATAGAAATGAAATTGACAATAGTATCAGAGTATTGAAGCATGGAATTAAAAACTGTAGGAAGATACCTAATAAATCTCATGTTAATAGTCTTAAACGAGATTTAGAAAAAGCAAAAAAAATTAAAAAGGAAACAAAATCTCAAAGATTGCCTTCTGCAAATGAAGAACATAAACAACGTGATAAAGAAGCGGATGACTTATTAAAACAAGGAAAACAAGATGAAGCTATTAAATTATATGAAATAAATCTAAATGAAAGGACAATTAGTAATAATTCCTATTCTAAACTGTTTAAAATATACTTTGATTCAGAGAAATATGATGATGCCCAACGAGTTTGTGAACAAGCTATTGAAATTTATAAACCAATAAATGCGGCAAAAGTAAGTCAATATCGACAATACCTATCAAAAGTTTACAATAAAAAAGAAGATTTGTAATTGTTATAAAATCATACATGACTATTAAAAAAGAAAAAGAGTTAACATTAACGTTAACTGCTATATAAATCTGTGAATATCCAGGAAGGATCATATGCTATGAGGTAACCATCTTCACACCAGATTGATTTAACATTTCCTGAAGTGGTATCCGCAACTGCAGCAGGATCACGGTTAATCCAGTTTCCTCCAGTATGTTTTTTATGTTTTAATCTTAATTTTATATGGCCAGTTCCACTTACACGGCATTTGACATGGACAAATTGTACATCATATCCTAATGATTTCGCTATACGATAATATACTTGTCCCCAGTCTACACAATTTGAACCTTTACCCAGACTAGCATCATTGATTGTTTTCTTGTCTGTTTTTTGTGAATCGAAGTATTTACTATATAATTTCATCTTTGATATAATAGCTAATGCTTCATCGATTGTATTTCCTTTGAAGTTGAATACATTGATAAATAGCTTCATTGTGGAATCTTTGTAATCTGGAAGTGTTGACATTCTATATACAATAGCCGGAAGTCTTTTATTTGCTCTGATATATGCTTCTGTCCTTATGGCCATATCTACATATTCGGCTTTATCAATTTGTTCTCCGTTCTTTAATGTTACATAGTTTGGAAGGAAATCTAAAGATGTATTATCTTTGATTAAAGCCATTGTATACATTGATACTAGTTTATCGTTTCCTAATTTCTTCGCTTTCTTTTCTATATCGCTACAACTACCTTTTAACGTTAATATTTGGTAATGGTCACGTTTCTTATACTTCTTTTTATTTTGGAGTAGCCAGTATGCTATGGAATTCATAGCTTGGCAAAAACTTGTCCAACTAATATTATTATTTTTATTATCTGACATATTATATTATTTATATATAATAACTATTATATTTTTGTAATAAAATTGCAACCCAAAAGTTCTGAGAAAAATTTAAATTGTTTTTTAATTAAAATTCAATAAAAATTTTAAATCTTCATTATCCTCAACAAAACAAAAATCATTCTCCAATTCAAAGTCACACAATTTAATTGAATGCTTAAAAATATTTAAATCATTAATTCTAATTGCAAATGATTCATCATTACCTTTAAAACACTCATCAAATTTATCTTCAGATAAACCTGAATGTTCCCCAAACTGTTCCCATAACACATTTAGTGAATCTTTAATTATTTCATTTCCTCTAAAATAACCTACAACATCATTATTATGGTAAATAAAGATTTTATCAATTTCTTCTTTAAAATCCAAGTTTACAAATACATAAAGTTGATTTTTATTTATAATTTCATTTAAATTCCAGTCCACGGACAATAATATGCTCTTTTTAATATGTTCATCATTATTTTTTAATATCTCATTTAACTTTACTCTATTAATTACTGATTCACAAACTCCTTTATATCCGGGAAATAAATATTCTTCAGAATAACCCTCCAAATATAATTCATTTAAAATATTTTGTTTAATTTCTTTAGGAATAATAAATTTATAGAAAATCGTATCATTTTTAGATATATCATCCGGAATTGTCCTAATTTTAGATTCATAAAGATTATCCCACGGCATTTGGTCAAGAGTTTTATTTAATTCATCAGAAATTATTTTGTTTAATGGTTTGTCATAATCTCCAACATATCTTTCTAAAAAAGTAAATAATCCTTTTTGAGCATTTAAATTAGGATTTGTATTATATTCCGGCCTATGAATATGTAAATTAACATAATATTCCTCATTAAAATTATGGTTTTCAATTAATTTATAATTTAAGGCCCACAATACTCCATCAGAAGACAAATTAGATTCAATTACATCTTTTACAGCAAAATATAATGAAACTTTATAATCATAAGACCAATCTAGAGCTTTAGTCGGCAAACCATAATGTTGAGCCAAGGATATAGTTTCTAAAATATCAAAATCCAACCAATACTCTTCTAATCGTTTTGAAGAATAATTATGAATCAACTCTCTTAAAAATCCTTCTGATTTAACTTTCAAACCAGATTTATCTGCACAATTAAAAAATTTTAATAGAAGATAATTTTCTCTTTCTCTTTGCAAATCACATTCTAAAACTTTATAATCAGATTTCACATCATGAATCAGATTCCCATATTTATCTACTCCAATTATAACTTCACCATCATTTATTGATTCAGAATATTCTAAATTAAACATTTTGGCATCATTTTCATCAATTGAAACTTTAAATATGTGATCAGATTCAATTAATTCATTAATTTCAAGTTGATTTAACTTATTTCTTCTTAAAGCAGAAGGAATTAATTCATATTCGATGTTTGATAATCCCCAAAATATAAAATCTTCACGAAGGTCCATTTTATTCTTTTCATGTTTTCCTTTTATAATACATGCCAGTTCATCATAACTTTCAATTATAATTGTATTAATGCCCTCTTTAAACATAATATACTCCCTTAAAAAATATTAATTACTGAATTTTCATCATATTATAATCTTTTTTAAAATCAATAATCGATTTTTTCGCTTTATCTCTTAACAAAACTTCAATTAAATACTTATTTTTAAAGAAATTCTCATAGCATCCCAATATCTCTATATTATTAATATTCCTTTTTTTATAAATTGAACTTAACAAATATAATTTCGTATAATAAACATGTATCCTATTTTTATAATTTGTAAAATTAGATGACCATGTTGAATTAATTTTTTCAAGAAAATTAAAATTCAATTTCATTTCTTCAACCAACATATCATCATCATAAAATTGATTATAATATTCTAAAATAAATGAATTAAAATCACTGCATAATAAATCCCATCCATTCTCATCATCATCAATCAAAGAATTTAAATTCAAATCCCAATTTTTATAAACTAATTTTAAAACTAATTTAAAATTATCCGATTTTTTATCGAGGTTTATTAAAATATTTTCCCTAAGATTAATTAGATGATTATTTGCTCCAAAATTTAAGTCAAATTCATTAACAATTAATTCAACTTCCCATTTATTAATTCCAGACAATAATAAACCAATTGATCTATTAAATAACTTTTTATGTTTGAATAATCTGATAATTTTTCTAAATAAATTTTCATTTAACTCCAAAATATCAAGTAGAATATCCTTAATAAACACAATATTATCATCTATTAATTCATTAGAATCTATACTTTTTTTCAAAAATGTGAATAATAAATCAATATTAGAAATATCGTTTTCATAATAACACTCTAATATTTCAGATATATCTAATTCTTTACAAAAAAGTACTGCCATGATTAAATTATTTACATCAAACATATTTCTTAAAAAGAAATCATAATTTATTTTTTTAATAAGTATCAGCATACTAGTTAATAATTTTGGACAATAAATTTTAAAATTATAAAAAATGAATGGATCTTTACTAATATTTAATAACTTTAATGATGAATGCATAATGTCATCTTTTTTCAAGGACTTAAATAAAACATTTTTTAAAAGTGGTGATAAGTTATTATCATTAGGTTTAGGAAAAACTTGAATTTGATTAAATAACTCATTAATTTTTTCTTCCATCTTAATCATATTTAGTTCATAGTTAAAATGATTTATCAAATAATCAACATCAACATTCAAATAAGAATTTAGATACGAGAAAAAAATAAAATATTTCAAATCAATTTGATCCATAGCTCTTTTAAATAATAAAATATCACTTTTTACAATACTTATGACATCATCAGTTGTTTTAATATCAATATTATAAAATAAAACAGATATAATCTCATCAATTTGAGACATGATTTTTTGAACACCAATATTTTCATAATGTAATGGGTCTTCAAAATACATTAATTCATCAAAGGAAAAGTCATGCAAACTTTCAAATAATAATATTAATTCTTCATTAACCAAAATCATATTAAATTCATCAAAATTATCAATTATTCCTTTGAATTCCAAATCAGACACTCCTCTTTTTGTTCTAATATCCCCCATAACTTATCAAAAACATCAGCCACATGTTGCGGATGTGAAACCTCTTGCAATATATGGAAATGTTTACCAAAAGCATTTAATGAAGTTCCTAATGAAAATACTATGGGTTCAAGTAATTTTTCATCATCTCCAGGAAAAATTAAAAATCTATCATGAAATGGTTGACCATATCTATCAAATTGAGCCCTAAATACTAAATTTAATCCACATGAATTAATAATTTTCTCATCCAACTCCTTTTTATAATCTTCAATACATTCAAGATTAGATTTTTTTTCTTTTTCTATTTTTTCATTTAAAACATTTTTAAAATTTTGAACTATATTTTGATTTGGAAGTTGCTCTAACATTTCTTTCATTATCAATAATTCATTAAATGAATTTTTTAAAGAAGTAATTGCTTTTATTGGCGCATCATAGAATTTCAAATGGACTACTGTTCTTATTAAATCATTCGGTTCCAAATAAGGATCAATTATATTCACACCATTTTTACCATATTCATTAATTAATGTTTTTATATCTTCTAATGCGTTCTCATTTTGCATATATGTGTTAAATTTAAGATTATCTTCCAGTTCTTTTAAATTCTTTTTATACATTGCATCATTTCTATAATTTAAATAACTAATATCATCACTTAATTTAGGGTTTGACATGATAGTTACTTCAGATTCTCCATTATCCTCAATAAATTTTCTTTCACACTCACTCATACTCAATGAAACTCTGAATTTTTCAAAATATTTACTATTCATTTCATATAGCAATATTTTTAAATCATTATTCCATATTTTTAAAACATAATTTTTTCCAGAAGGCAATATGTTAATTTTTTGATGATTTTCTTTATTATATTCCTCAAAAATATCAAATAGATAATTATTATCAACTTTTGAATATATATTAATCAAACAATTAGGTTTAACTTCATTAATTAAATTATTATGCCAATAAAAATCAATACCAAGTATATTCTTATTCTTATTTGTGTGAACATTTAAAATAGTTATTGGTAATTGAAAAATATAATTTCCCAAACAATCAGTACAAGACAACAAATCAATTGGAACAACTTCCCCAATCATCTTTGAAATCTTTTTTAACCTTCCCGATTTATTTAAACCAAATAATAATTCAAAATCTTTTTCTTCATCAAAAAACTCAAATATATAAGAACCACTATGGAAATTATTTTTAAGTATCTTATTAAATCTAATGTCTTCATTTGTTGTGATGAATTGCTGAGGCAATAATTTTAAAGGATTATCATTAAAAATATATTTCTTTAATGAACTTGTTTTTGAAACACCCTGATTTAAACAATTGAAAAGTTCAATACTTTCTTCAATAGATAAATAAAATCTTTTAATACATAATTTATACTTAGAATTTATTTTATTCTTCTTGCCAGTCAAAAAAATTTCATTCCTACCTTGAAAATTTTCTTCATCAAAAATAAATAAAGTTAATAAATTAGATTCCTCTTCATGATTATCTTTGTAAAAAGAAATTTGAGTAACTTCACAACGTTTATAGTATCCTAAAACTGAAGGCTTTAAAAATTCTTTTATACCCAACATAAAATCATCTCCACCTACATCAATATTTATGAACTTCATTATTTAAAAAAATTCATGAACAGAATTAGAACTTAAACATATATTATAAATAATTAACATAAAATATGAATCTAAAAAGAATTTATAGATAATTTATTATTGCTACAAATAATATAGAATATTTGAAATTAATTATTTAAACTTAAAATGCATTTAAGGAAAATCAATTCTAGACAAATAATTAACAAATCTTTGAGAAACTCTCTCGCGATATAATTCATTTAAAGAACCAACATATGATTCTTCAAAAATAAAATAAAAAAAGAGAGATTTAAAAATTAAAATAGTTATCGGACACACCCAACCCTAAATTTATCAATGCACCGATTATGAATCCACTCACGATGTTTGCCGATAGCTACCCTGATGATTACTTTGATTATATCAACTTCATCTTCTTTTTTGAAGTAGTAATAAGCTGGTCCTTCCAGCATCTGCCTTAAGTCATAGAATGGTCTTGGCTTGACTGCATCAGGATGCATCAACCCGTAATTCTTGAGTAGCTTAACGTTTTCTGTTTCGTATTTCTCCAGTTTGGATTTTAGGACTTTAGTAACTACTGTCTTTTCCTTTTTGTCAAAAATCTTGGCTATCTGGGATGAATCAATCAGTATACTGGATTCAATCAACAGCAATGTTATTTCTTTTCCCTTGACTGTTATTGTTGTTGGATGTGAATTTTCAGTATCTAATATCAGTTTCATTTTATAGCCTCCAGTATATAATATGGCGATTATTGCATATAAAAACGGAGCAGAAGAAATTAGTGAAGCTATTGAAACTTCACTAATATTTTAGGAGATAAAATATGGTTCTATGCTCTGAAATTACCTTTGATGATTCTGTTAGGTGCATTCATTAATACTCCAACGCTTGACAGGATGAAGAGTTTGGTGTACATCGGCAGCTCATCCCTGATGTCCTTTCTCATGAATTCAATCAATGGATAGAAATCATACATCTCACCGTCAGGTCCTAACGGAGCAACGGTAGTTCCGGTAGTTCTGGAGTATAATAATTTCATTCCTGGGTTGATGTAGTCCATACCGATATAGGTCTTGTCACCCATCTCGGAACCGCCATCGCATACTGCTGTTCCTAAGATATCGATGTTGTCAACACCGTAATAGCTTTTGATAAGTTCTACCGGTTCGACCTGTCTGTTGCTTGAGAATATGTCTGATTTCAGGGTTGTCAAAGATTTGTAGCTTACGGCCATGCTGTTTAAGTTGGCATAGCTACCTGCTGATTCCTTGAATTTCTCCTGAGCTTTGAGGATGGTCATACCAGTGTCATCGCCACTTTCGAAGTTGTAGGTAGCTACTTTAGATGAATTCATAATCATGTCAATGGCTGCCTTTTCAATGCTTCTGCCTATAAGGATTCCCACATCCTGCAGCATGTCATTAACGGAGATTAAATTGGAATCAAGCATTTGAGCGGAAACGTTTAAAACTCCACCGATAGTGTCGATACTGATAGTTTCACTGATTGGTTTTCTGACGTTCAGTTCCTGTAAAGTAGCGCCAGGAGCAATGTCTTTGGCTTCACCAAGAACGCCTGACTGAATAGCTTCCTCAATATTGACTCTTTGAGACATGTAAGTGTAATACTGTGAGTTCTCTTCAATTTCCTGCTTTGGCAATAATCTTGTGAATTTCATCCACTTTGCAGAAGTATCGGCCACAATCTGTGCCATCACTTCATTTTGTACTTTTGCATCATTTCCTTTGGTTAACATTAACAATCCTCCTTATGGCCTGCAAGTACCTTTCAGGGCAAGTCCTGGTTTATTCAGCAATATTCCGACTTTACTTTGTATGAATAATTTTGTATATTGAGGTAACTCATCGTAAATGTCTTTACGCATGATTTCAATGATGGGATAGAAATCTGCAATGTTCTCATCACTTGTAATAGGTGCAACTGTAGTTCCTGAAGATTTGGAATACAATACAGTTAATGGTGCATTTCTTAAATCGAAACCAATGTACTGTTTTTCACCTATTAGAGATCCGCCGTCAGCCTGTGTAGTTCCTAAAAGATCAATGTTATCAATACCATAGTATTCCTTAATGTCTTCTACAGGCTGAACCAATTTGTTTGAGGAGTAAGCCAACTGTTTAACGTATGATAATGTTTTGTAAGACTCTGCCATTATTGTTAAATCTGCTCCAGCTCCAGCATTGCCTTTGAATGCTTCCTGTGCTTTGATGACAAAGTTACCGAAAGCATCCATTGTATCATCTGTTTGAGTTGTGTTATATTGTGGAACGTTCGGTGAGCTTATTAATGTATCGTAAATGTTGTATTCAATACGGTTAGCAATAACGGTAGCCACATCGCCTAATAAATCCTCAAATGAAACGATATCTGAGTCGAAAACATCCTTATTGACATTCAAGACTCCACCAACAGTATCAATACTGATTGTGTCGGTTACAGGTTTTCTGATGTTCAATTCTTGCAATGATGCACCGGGAGCAATGTCTTTTGCTTCTCCAAGCAAACCTTTTTTGATAGCTTCATCGAGATTGATGTTCTGTCTGAAGTATGTGTAGTAATCTGAGTTCTCTTTGATTTCTTGTTTAGGAAACAATCTAGCTAACTTCAATCTTTTTGCAGTTTCATCAGTAATGGTTTGAGCTATTACCTCATTTTGAACTTTTGTATCATTTCCTTTTGTAATCATTAATTATCACCTTAAGTTGAACCTGTAGTTCCGATGTCATATGGTCTGAACACTTCGATGTATTTGTAATCATCTGAGCTAGTTACAGGATGCATTGCAATATATTCTCCCTCATCTGATTTGATAGCACCTGTACTGGTTAAAGCTATTCTGTTATTAACAGCAATGTTTGAAATTCCAGATGCTAATTTTAATCTGAATAAATGACCCAATACGAGAATAGCTGTTTTTCTTTTACCTCCGGTCATTGTAACCGGATCGTTTACTGCAATGCCTAAGATGATTTCTCCTTCCGCACCAGTGAATTTCTTGACTGTTGGTTTTCCGATGTCTGAATTGACTGATAATGTAACTACATCATCGACTTTTATTTTTGTTCCTGCGTATTCGTAACCTGGAGTTTCACCTGTAGGAGTTGTAACTGTAGTTGCGGTGATTGTACCTTCATCCAGAAGGAAGGTTGTGACTTCTTTTCTCTCTTCAAGTAAAATTATAGAATCTGCCATAAATGTCCTCCACTTAATTTATTATATAATTTATTACTTATAATATATAAAGATTTATATATAATAGCTACTTTTTTTAAAATTTAGTGGAAGTTAGAATTTAACCATTTCCAAAACACGATTTGGATTACATCAATATTTGGGTACTTATCGTACAATAACGAAAATGCTTTAAAACAAAATAAACATAACATGATGTAATAATTACTTTGGGTGCAAATTATGAATAAATATGTAACTTTTGTTTCAGATGAAATATTTCTAGAAGAAGTAAAAAAAGTTGTAGATGCCTATGCAACGGATGAAGATTTATCAAAAACACCTTGGGAAGTTTTAAGCAATAGTAGAGAAACTATTGACCAATTTAAAACATTATTTGATATTTATTCAAATAGATTCAGCTTAAGTGAATGGATTAATTTTGAAATTCCAAGACAACATGATAAAACTGCAAGTAATCGTGTTGGTGATTTCCACCAGAATCTTTTAGGTCGTGTTGATGGTTGGGTAAATCTTGGAAGAGGTCATCCATCCGGAATGGACTTGAAAAAAGAAGATGATACAATATGGATTGAATTAAAAAATAAATACAATACAATGAATTCAAGTTCTTTAAGAGATACTCGATTCAAATGTGAAGAATTAGCTGAAAAATATCCAAATGCTAAAATATATTGGGCGTATATAGTTTCACAAAATTATGAATCATTTGATAAAACTTGGGTGTATAGAGACAATAAAGAAAATGTTGTACATGAAATAAATGATAATATTAGAAATATTGCTGGAAAAGATGTTTATACATTAGTCACTGGAGATGAAACTGCTTTTGAACAATTATTTGATGCACTTCCAAATGCAATAAATGATATTAAAAAGAGTAAACATATTTTAACTCCAAAAGACCAAGTAGTATTTGAAAAGTACAAACAACTAATATTTAAAGACTAAAATAAAGTTGTTTGACCTTCTTTTCTTTTATTTTCGCCATTTAATGCTTTGATAACTTCTTTTCCTACTGCTTCAGCAACTTTAACTGGTACTGCATTTCCAATTTGTTTGTATTTAGAAGTTATTCCGCCTTCAAATTCCCAGTCATCGGGGAATGATTGTATTCTTGCATACTCTCTTACTGTGAATGGTCTTACTTCTTCTGGATGGCATCTTTCTGTTTGTTTTTGACATGGTGAAGTGGTTAATGTTAAACATGGTTCATCCCATGAGATTCTTCTTGCCATACCTCGTTTTCCACCACCAGAATAGAAGCTTTTACCCATATATTCTTTTTGAACATCTTCTGGAAGATCAACCCAACATCCTCCAGGTGGAACTAACTCAAGTACTTCTTTTTTCTTATCAGAGTATTCAGTTCCTTCTGATTCCGGAACATCTTTAAGGGCATCACGAAGCACAGGATTACCTTTAACTTTTTTAGGATAATTGAATATTATTCCTTTTTTAGTTCCTACAAGAAACATTCTTTTTCTTTTTTGTGCTACACCATAGTCAACTGCATTTAGGACTTTATATTGAACATCATAACCTAATTCATTTTCCAATACATTCACTATTGTTTCCATTGTTCGCCCTTTATCATGCCTTACTAAACCTTCTACATTTTCTATTATGCACATTTTTGGATTAGTTTCTTTAATGCATCTTGCATAATCAAAGAATAATGTTCCTCTTGTATCATCAAATCCTAATTTTTTACCAGCGTAAGAAAATGGTTGACAAGGCAGTCCTGCTACAACTATATCTGGATGGTACTGTGTGAAATCAACTTCTTTTATATCTGCATGAAGTACATTCCAATCAGGTCTATTTTTATTAAGTGTTGCCACACAATCTTTATCAATTTCAACAAGCACCTCATGTTCTAAACCTGCTTTTTCAAATCCAAGTGCTAACCCGCCTGCACCGGCACATAATTCTATAACTTTTATCATAATTACCACTTTTATGCAAATTATATTTCTGTATTATCTAGTATATAATATCTACCCAATGATATTTAAGTGTTACTTTTTTAACTATTAAAATAAATCAAAAGTGTTATTTAATATAAAAAATATATAAATAAATATGAAAATTAATGAAGAAACAAAAGTTAGAAACCAAGGTGAGATTTCACTCATAACAACAATCCCTAAAACATATGTTAAAGCTTTGAATATTAAATCCGGGGACATATTAGAATGGATTCTAGATACTGAAAAAGAAACATTAGAATTAAAAATAATTAAATAAGGAAATTATAGGTTGAAAAATAGTTAATGTGAAAAATATGGATTTAAATTTTATTTCAATTATTTTAGATATAATTCTAACAATCGTTACGGGATTCATGGCATTCGCAACATATAAAATGGCACGTTCAACAAATGAATCTGTTGAAGAAATGAAAAAAACACGTGTTGAGGCTAATTCTGCTGAGGTAATAATGTATTTTAAAGTAGAAAATAATAGAATGTATTTAATTGTTGAAAATATAGGAAATACAGTTGCTAAAGATATATCTATTGAAGTTGAACCTGAATTAAAAGATTCACATAATAAAGATTATGAACATTTAAAGGAAATTTCATTCTTACCTCCAAATTATCAAATTAAAGCTTTCTTTGATATGGGATTTAATTACTTAAAAAATGAAGATAATCCAGTTAAATATAAATTCATTATAACATTTACAAATATCTATAATACTAAAATAACAAGAGAATATATCAGTGATTTGAGCTATATCAAAAGTGTTTCTTATTTAACATCAGAATCCGATTCCATAGAAATGTCTTTAACTAAAATTAAAGATGAACTAAAAAATACAAATGATTACTTAAAAAAACTTAATAACTGATATATTATGGAACCAAGGAGAAAAAATATGATTGAAGGGCATTATACTCAAAAATTAACAAATGGAGAATGTCCATATGAGCTTGTTTATTTTGAAGTAGATTTATTAAGAAATATTATTGATAACCCAAGGTATGTTATCAGCAATAATTCTTTTAAATATAATATAAGCATCACAGAAAAATATGATAATGATGAAACACTTGATGAGAAATTTAAATTTATTTTGGATAATGTGGGTCTTGGATTTGATGAAAACAATGAAAGAATTTTTGCAGTACTTTTAAAAGAACTGTCTGAATTACACCCTGAAATGCAAAAAAGATTCAGTGTTTATGAAGTTAAAAAGAAAAGTTATGTTGATCCATCATACATAAAATCTATGAATGATGGAGAATGGCCCGATCCCTCTGTTTTTAGTGCAATATTATATCAAATAGAACAACTTAACAATTTATGTTCAGATAATGAAATTAAATTATTTAAATCCAATTATAAGAAAAAACCCCCAATTGAATTTAATATATTAGTATTATCTACTAAAAAAGAATATGATAATTTTATTAAAATATTTGACATAATGCTTTCAGATAACATCAACAAAAAATTCTTTGAAGGGAAATTAGATTTAATTGAATTTACTAATAAAGACGGTACAAAAAAGAAAGATAAAGGAACCATAACTTTATTTAAAGAATGGTTGGGTGAAATTGGAGTATCTCCAGCCACCATCAAAAAAACAATAAAGATTATTAATAAAGTAAGAAGTGAAAGATCTAAACCTTCACATAACATTAGAGATAATGAATTTGATATAAAATATCTTCAAAAGCAAAATAAAATTGTATTAGAAGTTTATAATACATTTAGATTACTAATTGATGAATTATCTAGAATAAATCAAATTAAAGTCAAACATTCAAAATGGTATGTTGAAAATAGAATAGCCATACAATCATTAGATGAGATTAAAAATGAAGATAATGAGAATTATCAATTAAAGATTTGTCAATCCAAATGAATTATAAATCTTTTATTCTTTTTAATAATAAAACTATTAAATTGTAAATAAATTTAGGCACTAACTTTAATATTTGCCAGACATAATAAATTTTTTCTTTGAAAATTAAGCTTAAGAAAAATAAAAAAGCAATTCCTCCAATGAAAAGTATTACATCTTTAAAATTGGAATAATAAATCAATAATTGGGAACAAAGAGTAACTATTGCAATTAATATTACTGAATATTGTATATTATCACTTCTCCGATTATTTTGATGATTTTTTTCAATATCCAATAACTCATTTGATAATTTGATTAACTCTCCCCATTCTAATTCTTCATAACAGTAATTCAATATATGGTTGATTTCACCAAAATTAGATACATATGTTGTTTTAAACAATCTTTGAAAATTAATTAACTCTTTTTGTAATTTAATTGCCTCATCATATTTCCCATTATAGTTCTAGACACTGAAAATTATAAATACTATTAGGTATAATAAATATTATTATGTCTAATCAAAAATTAATTAAGGAGTATTTAGGAATTATTTCTGAGATACAAGCTGAAATAAAGAAGTTAGAAAATGATACTAGGGTTTTAAATAAATTATATGTTATTCTAGACGTTTTACATGATGAACCAATACCATATATTGTGGAAAAGCATGGAATCAGTCAAGGAACAGTATATAATTGGATAAGGGAATGGAATGAAGGTGGAATGGAAGGATTAAAAAGAAAAAAAGGCTCCAAAGGTCAATCAAAACTAACTGATGAACAATTGATATTATTAGATGAAATAATACAAGAAGAAAATTTGCAAACTGCAAGAGAAGTAAAAGATAAAATTGAAAAAGAATTTGAAGTAAAATACAGTATTAGAAGTATAGAACGGATAATGAAAAAATTAGGATATTCTTACACCAAACCATATAAAATTTATGCCAAAATGCCCGCTGATGCCGAAGAACAGTTAAAAAAAACACTCGACATCTAGATTTAGAAAATTTCACTGTCGTATTTCTGGATCAAACATATTGTCAAAATCAGGACAATAGTCAAAGAACATACCATAAAAAAGGCACAAAAAACATCAAAGAACAACCAACAGAACGAATTTCAATAAATGGACTTGGTATTCAAGCAATTAATGGAAATTCATTTCTATCATTTTTAGATAACACTAAAACCTTTGAAATGATGAAATTTATGATCACCATCACCATCAATAATATCGAAAACAAAGAATTAAAATCAAAATTAAAAAAAATAATCAATAATGATGAATTACTCCTAGAAAACATATTAAATACAATAAATAAAGAAAAGAACTATAATAAATTATTATTAACATTTAAAAACTTGTCTGAAAAAAATAATACAATTAAAAAATTATACGAAAGACTTGAAAAAAATCCGCTCAGTTTTAAAACAAAAAGTAAATCAGTTCTCGAAAATCTTCAAAAAGGAATGTTATTAGCATTTTTCTCAGATAATGAACTAAAACATGAATTAATCCTAGAAAAACCAATAGCAGTTATTTTAGACAATTACAGCGTCCACCATGCAATATTTTTCACAGAATTATGCAAAATTTTAAATATGGATTTAATTCATTTACCTCCATATTCCCCAAAATACAATCCAATAGAACAAGTATGGAGAACAATCAAAGCTAAAATTTCTAGAAAATACATTTCAAGCATTGCACAATTAAAATACCTATTTAAGACCGAATTTAAAAAAGTAGTTGATAATTCAAGTTTTTGGAAAAACTGGGAGGAAAACTTCCTGCAATAGTTTTATAATTTTCAGCGTTGATTACTATAGTCTTTTCCAAAATCAAAGATAACAGACTCATCTGTTCTTGTTCTCTTCTTGAAATACCATCCTAAAGCAATGTCGGTTTCACATTCCAATAGCTTAACAAGAGCATCCTTTTGAACACTAACATCTGAATCTACCATCAGCACATAGTCAAAGTCATGTTTGATTGCAAGTTTTGCTATTTCGTTTCTTGCACGTGCACAATCATAACCTTTCACATAATCGAAATAAAGATTAAAATCCTTAGGATTTGTCAGCCCATAGATGCTTTTGAAGCATTGCGGTTTTATATTTTCAAATGTCGGAACTGCAATTAGAATCTTACCTTTCTCCATCCACATTACCTTCCAGTTTTTCTATTCGCTCTTCCAGTTCATCCAAATTAATCTTGTCTTCACGCTCACATCTATACTCATACAAATCGATTAGGCCAACAATAACAATAGCTAATGTAAACGGCAATAATCCTTCAATTAAAGCATACTTTGTTGCATTGGTCATTATGATGTTGATGGCTACAGCTGTTAAAACGGCACTTGAAATTGTTTTGGTAAAGTTGCATATGAATATCTTCTTTTTTATTTTGTTCATGATAACAATATCCTCCAAAGAATCTTATTTTTCTTCAGGGAATCCCAATACTCTTTTAGCTTTTTGTTTGGCGTCTTCAACATCTCCTTCGCCTCTTATCCTGCTTGCGTAATGACTGGCTATTCCTAAGATTATCATGAGAATGCAGTAAGGAATTGTATTTTCAGTAATTCCTAATGCTTCTGAATAGAGCATGACAATTGGAATAGCTGTAACAAGAAATGAAGTTAAAATGTCAATGTCCTTTCTGTTTGCTTCCAGGAATTCGTAAATCATTTAAATTTCCTCCTCTTTGTATGTGTGGCTGATGATTACTCCATCAACAAGAATCTTCTCTTCACTTTGATATACCTCTTCAGCATTTTCTTCTACTTTCATCCAGGATTCGTACTCTTCGATTGTTTCAAAGTATTTTATGTATTTCATTGTGCCTCCCAAGTAATTGAGTAATATAATATTCCATTTTCGATTTTAAATTCAATAATGAGTTTTACAGCGTAAGGATAGCCACTATCAACATATCTAGTGCCGTTCCAGTAAAACCAGTGGCCTGTTGATTGGTCAATGTACGGGCCTTTGTTTTCTAGAGTTCCTACCAGTTTCCTTATGGTCATGTTATAAACCTCATTATGATATTATATTTTTTATTATATATTTTATTATATTATTTATTATTTATTTTATATAAAATATACATTTTGGCCATCATCACATCCTTCCCATTCCATGTAGAGTTTGTTGTCTTCCCATACGAAACGGACGTTATTGACAATAGCTACATCAGGAAGCTCACAATAGGTGACACCGTCTGCATCCTTTACATAATTTGCCTGGGCCATGATGTTTGACTCTGAAGGCACGATCATATTAACAACGTGAGTTATCTCATCCTGTTCAAAACTGCAATCTCCAAGATCAATACAGTTCTGAGATTCCCGATACATTTCAACCTCAGACATCTGACGATAAACTCTAATGTAATCAGTATCCTCATTATTTTGAAGATTAACGATTGACAACAGCCTTAAGTCATGGCCTTCAACCGGATTGCATTCACCGGCACTGTCAATATAGATTCTTGTATTCGGCAATATGTCTTCAGCCACTGGCCTTTTGAGTTTTAATCTAAAGACATCACCTAACACGGCCACAGCAACTAATGTTAATCCTGAAGTCTTAACCTGGACTTTACCTAAAAGATAACCGAAAGCCAATTCTCCTGCTTGAGCTTTTCTAACAATTGTATGTTCCATTGTTGAAGACATATCTAAAGTTACCATATCGCCGACTGCACATTGATTGGAACAAATCCAAGCAGTATGTTCATCATTAACATATGTTCTTTCGCCCTCATCTAAAAGACAAGCTATTACATCCATTTTCTCTGTATGTTCAAGGCCTGTTGGATATCCACGGCCATGTCCGATTGTTGAATTTACATCATAATCAATAATCATTTTAAAACACCCAAGATAAATTTTAGTTGGATTATTTCTGCTGAACCCTTCAATATAATCTGATGTATTCGATGTTCCTGTTCCAACACGATTATGAAAATGATATTGTTTCCAGTTTCCCTCTTCATCACTTCCCTGATTGTAAGCATCAAATGAACTGGCCAATACTAAAGTCTTAGCACCAGTGAACATGCAATAATCTTTTTCCCCACCCCAATAGTTGACAGTAGCCTTTACATTAGACTCATCAGGTGAGAGAGTTCCATCAATTTGCATCATGATGCCTCCAATGGTTGAACCGTGATATGTTGCATTATCATTAACAAAAACATTACCGTTAATATATTTGAATCTGGCTACAACAACACGATTGTTGGCTAATGGTTGGCCTGAAGCAAATGTGGTAAACAAATCAGTTGGAGAAGTTCCTTCGAGGTTAGGAACAAATCTAGCTCTTAAAAATTGGCCCCCATCTGTTGAGTCATTGTTTGATGATAAACCGGAGTAGTTCATGAAAAATTGTGAGTATGTATCATTATTTGCATCAAACATTAAAACTTCATTACCAGTTGATAAAGTGCTTGCGAATGCTGTTCCTGTATCATGAACGTCCAAGAGTAGCTTTGTGTTTTGTGAAATCTGACCAACAGAAACCCTTGCAAGTATTGCTGCGCCTTGTGATCCATAAGATGGAATGTATACTACCTGACATTCAGTACCATTGGAAGTTTTGATCTTCAGGTTTTTCAAATCACTTCTGAAATAATTGGAGTAAGAACTGCTGGCTAAATTATCCAGGAAGATATAATCATGGCCGGATGAATAGCTACTGCTCCTCTGGTTGTAATTGCTCATGACAATATTGATTTGTAATTTTTTCTGCAATGTCATGATTAATATTTTATTATCCTTTTTATATAAATTATATAATAAATAAAATAATAAACATATTTTTTATAATTTATTTGAAAGTAAAATTAATTAAAAATTACCAACAAAAAATATAATCATAGCAATTGTTCGGTGAAATATGTTAAACATTATTAACAAAAATCAGGAAATTAAAGAGGAATTTTTTTATTTGGAAAGGAAAGCTCTGAGATTTTATAAAAGAAAAAAATATAAACAATCTTTTGAATATTATAAAAAGGTTTTAAAAGCCAGTAACGAATTTAAAAATAATTCCAATGAATCACATTTCAAATGGTATGATGAAATACTATCAAACTGTTTGAAAAAATACTCTGACAATTACGATGAATTTTTTAAATGCATTTATTCAATGAATATAGAAAATTATGATGCATGGTTTGATAAAGCAAAATTATATGGCAATAATAATAAGCGCAATGAAGCAATCATATACTGTTATAAATTATTAAAGATTAGACCAGATGATTTGGATCTTTTAGAGTTCACAGGCCATAACTTATGTTTTTCACATAGATATGATGAATCTTTGAAAATTTATGATATTGCATTAAGTATAGATAAAAATAACAAAGATCTTATTCAAGACAAATGGTATGTATATTATACTTCAGACAGAATATACGATACATTAGAATTCTGTAAAAATTTAGAAAATACTGATGATATTACTTCCACAGATTATCAGGCATTAGGTTTTAGATTTGAGGAAAAAGAAGAATATGAAACTGCTTTATGGTGTTATAAAAAAGGATTTGAAATTGAAGAAACTGATCATAAAGAGTTCGATACTGACTCTGTTGATGCTATTAAACGCATGCTACTTAAATTATCTATTGATGACTATTCATACATTAATGAATTTTATCTTGAATGGATTTCAAAAATAGAACATAAATTTGAAACTACAAACTGTTCAAAATGTGGTGGAAAATTAACTCCGATAATTTATGGGCTCGTTGTAGGTGATGAAGTATTTGAAGAACAAGAAAAGGGCAATATTATTGTTGGTGGATGTTCCGTTGATGAATCTAGTCCTACACATTATTGTAAAAAATGCGATGAAGAATTTAACTTTAGATTCAATGGATTAAAAATTGATTATCCATTTTACTAGACAAAACCATTATGTTATAAAGATAATAGGTAAATTAAGTTATTATATTAATGATTCACAGGATGAAAAAGGCATTAAAATTGAAAAATTAAAAAATAAAATGAGGAATTATGGATTGAATGATTTAGAATTTGATGCATTAATCAACAAATTAATTGATATTGGTTATCTCAATAAATCTAATGAATGCAATATTAGTTTATGTGAGGATAATTACTATTCATTATATGATGTTTTAACCTTGCACAAATAACTAATCAAAGATTAATTTTGCTATAATTTGATCTCTAACAAAAATAACTTCAATTTCACAATCTTCACCAAATTTATCATAAATTCTACCTGCACTCATAGTACCTTTTACAACAGTACGAACACTATTTGCAACATATGCTATTGTTATATTATCAGATTTAACAGCAATGGCCTCCATATCATATGGATTATCTGGTTCTTTTACAATATTAAAAATAGAACCCTTTTTAAATAAACTTTTATTATTAAATGATATAATAGTAATTAATACATCATTTTTATAATTTTCAAGTAATTTATTAATTTCGACTTCCAGATTAGATTTTTCATCCCTTTTGTTTTTTGTAATCTTTCTTTTTTTATTTTTCTCTTTTATTATTGTTTTATTTTGAGTAAAATCTTTCATTTCATTATAAGGTATATGTATAATTCCTTTTTGAGTTGATGTTTTTCTTTTCTCATCAAGTTCATATCTAATTCTTTGAATAACATCAACATATTCAGTATTAGTTTTTATATCAGGATTTTCAAGTAATACTTTTAATCTGGACTCTGCCTCTTGGCGAACCAAATAAATTACACAATATGGTCTATCATATTCTTGAAAACCAGGATCCATAATGGAAATATTAATTAATGCAAAATCATTAGAGATTTTACTTACTGCTTTTCTTCTAACATGCATCTGAGGATCAGTTAAAGCAATTTGAGTTAAAATTGATTCATCATAGATATTTTCCAACGCTTCACTTCTACAATGAGAGTCACGACAATTTAGTGCAATTTGGATTAAAAAAGATTCATCAGTGATATTTTTTAAAGCATAACGGCCGTATTTAGTATTGTTAACAATATCTTTTAAAAATGAATCATCATGAATATTTTTTAAAGCAGCCGGTATTACATCCCAAGCAAATGCTTCTGAACTAAAATCACGATTAACTAAATCTTTTAAAAATGACTCATCATGAATTTTTTCAACGGCAGCTTTACAAACATGACTATCCACATCATTACATACTACTTCTTTTAAATAATCTGTATTTTGAATAGCTTTAACAAAATATGTCCTGCGAAGCCAATTATTATCTTTTTTAACAAGATTAAATAATAAACTATCATCAATATGTTGAATATCTAATTTATCTACTTCAATTTCATGATCATTTGCGATTATATCTGTTGCAATAGCTTGATTAGATATTTTTTCTATAGCTTTTTCTCGAACAAATCGTTGAGGGTGATTTTTTGCAATATCTATTAAAACATCATCATTTGTAATATTTCTTATCGCAGATAACTTATAATGCACATCATAATTATTTAAAGCCACATCAATTAAAAATTCTTGATTATGTATATTTTTTAGAGCTTCAATGCCCATAGCTTGATTATAATCATTTATTACAATTTCTTTTAATAATGACTCATCATGAATGTTTTCTACAGCAATCGTACATAATGAATATTCACGTGATTCATCAAATGATTTGGATTTGTCTATAAAATCTTTTCGTGTATGTTTTAATCTTTTTTTAACAAAATTAACTAGCAAATTTTCATTTTTAATTTTTTTAATTGCATGCCATTTAATATGGAAATCTCTTCCATTTTCTGCAAAATCCATTAATATATATTCATCATCAATCTGAGATAATGCATCCTCCCAAACTTCATATATTGGAGATTTATCTACAATCTCTTTTAATAATTCATCATTTTGAACTTTACTAACTGCTAACCTACATATATACGAATTAGAATTATTAATTGCAATATCTGCCAATATTGATTCATCATTTATTTTATTAACAGCTAAAGCACGAATATACCATTCACGATCTGTTTCTGCAATATGGCATAGCTCTTCATTATCATTTGAATTATTTATTTTGTTTTTCCAATTTTCCCAATCTTTAAACTCAATTGGTGAGATAAAAATATTATTTGAAACCACGAAAAACACCTAATTTATGTTAAACTTGTTTATATCATATAATATGTATATTTTTCATTGTTAATAGTTGGCATTGAAATTTAAAAAAGACTTTATCAAACTATAACAACATAAATTATTTTATATTATATCAATTACCTGCATCTATGTTATTAAACAACTAATAAAAGATTATGTTCCGTCCGACCGAAGGGAGGACTGGACGCCTTGAGCGTAAGCGAAAGGCCATACTATAGACCTAACAATAATTGCTTTGTCAAGCTCGAGGAACAGGGGCTTGTTCCCCTGTTCCGGTTTTAGATTTGGAATAGATGAATTTGTCAAATTTAAGAACCGACCCTTTAGCGGTCGGTTCGGGGTTAAGTTTGGTAAACTTTATTTTGTTTGCATTGGCATTCGTGGGTAATTAAAAGGGGGCTTGTCCCCCTTTAATTAGGCATTAAGGGTTTCAATGCACGATATTTTAGGAGAAGTGAAAACACCTAACACTTCCCCAATGAATAACGAGTTTTCCTACATATCAAAAATTTTAGCTCCGGTGAAAAGCAATAAAACACCATCATTGCTAAATTCTGGTACGATTAAAACCCATATCTTTCAATATCTTATTATATTCTTCACGAGTTGTAAAAGATGGTGCATCTTCATTTCCAGTGCTGCCGGTTTCACCGGTTTCACCTACATCACCGGAGTTTGAAGGGTTGCGACCACCAGGTGTTGAACCATCATTACTAGCTTCAATTTTAATTCTTCTTTCAGCCAGCTTTTCCATTAATTCCATATCAACATCACCAGATAATAGCTTATCAATTATCTCTTTATCTTGGGCGTTTTCATTATAGTTGAAGTTATATTTAGCTTCGTATTCTTTTATTTTCCTTTCATTTTCAGCTTTTCGCAGTTCAGATAATTCTTTTAGAATATCATCTTTAGAATCTATAAATTCCTTATTTTCTTCAATAGCTTTTTTAATTTCATCATATTTTTTAGATTCTTCTTTTAGATTATTTATTTCATCCTGAAGCTTTCCAATCTCTACATCCTTGCCTTGAAGCTTTTCTAAAAGCAAGCTGGTTGCGACATTAGCATCTTTGCTAGGTGCAGGCTGAGGTTGTCCTTGTGGTGCGGGATTTGGATTTCCTGTTGCACCAGTATTTCCGGTTATTTCAGAATTCAATAAGGTAATTTTTCTAGGGTTTTTAGTTACACCGACATCTATTAAGCTCATAGTATCAATTCCAAATGAATCTCCTTTATCTTTTAATAAGACATCAACTTTAGGAGATAATCCTTTTCATTCCATATCCAGTTCGTCCGGAACTTCAATGAATAGCTTTCCTTTCTCATATTCAATATTGTTTCCGATGCCTACGTAGATATTGTCATGCTCTGAAGTTAACGGAATTCCTCCCCTATAGTTTTCAGCTATTAGCTTTAGATCATCTTCGCTCCATATTACCGGTTTGTCAAGTCTATCATCCAAGTCAGAATAATCATAGGATCCAACTTCAAAAAGTTCATGCCTCATCATTATCACTTTTTATTATATTATTTATTATATATTTTATTACTTATTTTATATAAATATATATTATATTTTAATCTGCTCCAGTTAAAATTATTTCATAAAAAGTTTACTATAATAAATAATATTATAGGGTTAAATCATGGACAGACAACAAAATTATGAATAAAATTCATTTACAATAAAAAAAATAGCTATTAATAAAAATAGAAAGAAAAAAATAAGAAATTAATTAATTTAAAGTTAAATAGAGATTTAACTATTCAAAATGAATTATTTTATTTTTTCCATTAATTCAGATTTTTTAAGTTGTATCTCTTTATTTCTAGGTTCAATTTCCAAACATTTATTATAACATTTCATCGCTTCATCATATCTATTTAGTTCTTCTAAACAATAGCCTTTATATTGAAATGCATAGAAAAAATCAGAAATTTCAAGTGCTTCATCAAAATATTCAATAGCTCTTTCATATTCTTTCAAATCATATAGAATACAACCTTTTGAAGAAATTATCGCTTCTTTATTATTTACATTATCACATTTTAATGTTTTGTCATACCATTCAAATGCCTCTTCTAGATTTCCTGAAAAATAAAGTATATCTGCTTTTCTTTCTAAATATTCTGCATCATCAGGAAATATCTCTAAAGAATTATTACAATCTTCTAAAAGTTCATTAAAGCAATTTTTAGATTTTTCTTTATCAAATTTTGATAATGCAATAGCTTTAGACAATTTAGCTTGTTTATAGAAATGATAAATATGATCATCCTTATTAATTAACAAATCATAACAGTTAACTTCCTCTTCAAATCTTCCTAAATTATGCAATAGCCTGCCTTTTTTCAAATAAGCTTCATCATAATCTGGCTCTTCATTAATAGTTTCATCATAGACTTCTAAAGCATCATCATATCTTTCTAATTCAATTAATGCATCTGCTTTAAAATTTCTAGCATAACCAGTTGAAAAGATTTTTAATGCAGCATCATAACATTCAATTGCTTCTTCAAAACGATTTAATTCACAAAATACTTCTGCTTTAGATAATAATGCTCCATCATGATAGGATTTAATTCAGCATCTACAGTAAAACTTTTTAGTGCTTCTTCATATTTTCCAATTTCTTTTTCTAAACGCCCTTTTGTATCCCATAGCTGTTTATTATCAGGATTTAGTTCTAAAGATTTATTATAATATTCAATTGCCTTTTCATTATCATGAATATAAAGATGATAAACATCTCCAATTTTTTCATAGTATTTCTCATTTGTTGGATTCAATTCAATAGCTTTTTTGTAAGACTCTATTTCACAATAATAATCATTATTTAAATAACATAAGAATGCTTTTCGTATCCATAATTCTTCATTTTTAGGATTTATTTCAAG
The DNA here is from genome assembly GCF_003814835.1 of Methanobrevibacter gottschalkii DSM 11977. Lineage (NCBI taxonomy): Archaea > Methanobacteriati > Methanobacteriota > Methanobacteria > Methanobacteriales > Methanobacteriaceae > Methanobrevibacter > Methanobrevibacter gottschalkii. Next base: position 35,875 of record NZ_RKRG01000002.1, on the reverse strand, counting down.
AGCTTTAGAATAACATTCGATTGCATCTTCTTTTTTATCAAGTTCATTTAATACTTCGCCTTTCAAAATCCAAATCTCTTCATTTAATTCATTTTCTTGAAGTTCTTGATTACATCTTTTTAAAAGATTATTTAAGATAATCTCCGCATTATTCTCATCGCTCCTACGTTCATCTTTTTTAAGAGCTTTTGATTTAGATAATAATAACTTCATATTATCTTTATTAATTTTTAAACCTGCATCACAACATTTTTTAGCTTTATGCATTGTGCGATCATTCAAAAATTCTGATTTATTCACCCAAGCATCAATATTATATTTATTAAACTTTATAGCTTCATTAAAATAATCACTGGGACTACTTGTCATACCATGCATCAAACCTTCTCTATTCAACCTATCAGATTTCATTTCGTTTGTTTCTTCAATTGGTTTTCCACCACATTTTGGACAAACTAAAATATCTTTAGTAAGTTTTTCTTCACAATTGCTACATACATTAAATTCTACTTTCTCAATACCGCAATATGGACAATAGCTTAAATAATCATTATAAATACCGTTACAATTATAACATTGCATTGTTTTCACACACACTTCTGAAAAATTTTTTTAACCGTTTAAATGTAATTCAGCATATTTTTTATAGATTTTAATATCATCTTCATATACTGTTTTTAATTTAAGTATATCTTTACCACTGAACTCTATAACCTCTTCTGCCAAGTTGACAAAAGTATCGGGATAATCATTCCCATCACCAATATTTAAAACTTTATTTCCTTCAAAAACTAAACTTAAATACCAATTATATCCATCAAAACCACACCATTTATGATATATGGCTTTATTCCAAAATTCATCAAAAACCCATTCATACACACGGTTCTTTTCAAGAAGAGATACTATTTTTTCAATTTCATCATTACTTAAATCATCTTTTTCAATTAAACCGGAGGTGGTTCCTTTTAATAAATCAACATAGATATTATAACCTATACCAAAATGTAAAACTGCCTCATGCCCATATTCAATATATTCTAATGATAATTTATCCCCCGTTTCTTTATCATAAACACCATCATTACAAATATCATAATCAAATGGATTTATTATATTTTTAAAGTTTTTAATATTTAATACATCAAAGCCTAGCAATTCTTCAAATAAACTACCTAATTTTTTCCAAAGCTCATAGTTGTTAGTTAAATTATATGATTTCTCACCCATGGGAGTGTGAATAGTGATAAGATTCTGATAATAATTTTTATCATAAAACCACATGTGTGGCTTCTCATCAATGAATTTTAATTCATTAATTTCATTTAAGAAATTATCTAATTTTTGTTCATCTAATTTGATTTCTTCTTTGACAATATTTTCATAGAATAATTTTGAAACAGAATAATTCTTTTTAGATAAGTCTCTAGAAATGTGTTCACGAGGTTCATAAAGATCATAATTATCATAAGGTATAATAACAGAATTTTCACAATCTAAAGTGAACTCATAATGTTTTCTATCATCTAAAAGAATAGTTTGAGAAATTTCAATTTTTTTGATTATATTCCTTTTTTTAGCTAATTTATTTTCACCAAAGGATTTAATGAAATTTTGCTGTTCTTTATCTATTTCATTAATTCTTAACAAATCCTCTTTAAAGTTTAAAATTTCGTTTCCCAAATGAATATAAGTGTCTGGATAAGCATTATCTCCTCTTAAATTCAAAACTCTACCATTTTCAAATATTAATTCGATGAACCATGAATTTCCTTTAAAATCATTGAAATCATCGCTTTCAATTATATTTTCAGCGTAATCTTTATCATACCATTTATAAACGCCATAATCTTCCAATAGTTCAATAATCTTTTCAAAATCACTATCTTCTGAATCGATAGAAAAATTAAAAGGATTGAATGGTTCTTCAAAAGAAACAATATTAAAATTTAATTTTTTTAAATTCAGTTTATTATTTGTTTGTTTTTCATAAACCCCTTCTGAAGTTATATTATAATATAATGGAGTGATTAAATTATTTAAATTAATATTTAACAAATCAAAGCCCAATAAATCAATAATTAAATTGCCTAATGGAATCCAATTTTTTGGATAATTATTGACATATTGATAATTGCTTTCATGAATTTTAAATATTTCAGGTGCATCATCATAAAAATTTTTTTCACTAAATGTAATGTTACTCAATTGCCAGATTCCAGGAATTTCTTCATCATGAGAATATTTAATTTTATCAAATTCAGAATAAAGTTTTTGACAATCATCTTCATTCAAATCAAAAATTTTATTTTCTTCTGCAATTAAAAGGGAATTTGCAATTTTTAAATTAGAATCATCAGTATAAATTAAAGCATTATCTTTTCTGAAATCTTCTGTAATGTCTTGAGATATGAGTTGTGCCTTTTTATTCTTGAAATCGAACTCAAAATAACTGTGATAATGTTGAGGACCTAAATTATATCTTTGATATATTCCCATTTTTTCTTTCATAATAATCCTCGCCAAGATTGTTTATTAAATGATATTAATATGTATATATGAAATTTAATAAAAAGTTATCTAAAAGGTAAAATAAAATATTTGTAAAAAGTTTAAATCATATTTATTATACCTCCACACCATTTTCACTTAAAATCCTTTCACCGACAGGCTGCTCTTCTTCAAAGTTACTGAGATAATTCTTATAGATTTCATCACCTTCGGAAGAAAGTTCCATAATGTATCTTAAAACATCATCTCTTGAATAGCTGAAATATATATCTAAAGTTTCACTGATGCCCATTAACTCCAACTGCAAGTTCAATAGCTGATTGCAATACTTTAACACCCATTTCTGGTCGTTGGCCACATTAACAATGAATCCTGTAATAGCTGAATCGTTAATGTACTCAGCAACGTTCTGATTAGACTTCTCATTACCTGCTTGAGACTGAGGAGTTACAAAAGTCCTTAAGATATTATTCCTAAAGATTTCTGTTTGTCTTGTATAGTCAGACTGGTAGTTGTTACCACCAAGGATTTTACTTTCAATTCCTGGAGGCACAATAGCTACATTACTTCCGGCAGTAGTTCCATAATCAGCATAAAGATTTTCCTTAGCGGTGCTTGAAAGTTCGGTGATGTAAGGTTGGCCGTTTGCATCCATCGCAGGCTTTACTTCAATAATATTATCCTTGTTGATACGTTCCACTTGATTTCGTTCCAAATTGCACTTGTGGTATATATCATCAAGGCAATTTAGGATAATGCTTTGAGCTTCACAGTATATCTCATTATACATGAAGTTAATAACTTCTTCAGGTTCGTACTTGACCGTTAATGTTCCCTCTTCGACACTAACATAATTATCAAACTCTTCCGGAGATCCATTAACAATATCCTTAGGCATTTCATGAAGATATAGCTGCACTTCATTATCATCATTAAATTCTTTTTTCAATCCATAACCGTGTGCGCCTATTTCTAAAAATACCGGTTTAATGTATTTGCCAATGCTTTTATCCCAACGTTGTACAGGTTTAATTAAACCTTCCCCATCAACCATTCCACCTTGCAGAATATTTTTAGCTACTTGAGAAATGTCAATTTTTCTCGCCCACAAAATTAAAGTCAACTTCTGCTCTTGAGATAATTTATTTTCCTTATCAACAAGCACCATATTAACATTTGCTTTATCAATTCTATTTTTCAAGATACCTGAAGTGTAACCGTCAAGTTTAACAGCATAACGAGCATTAGTTATTGTCTTATTAATAACTGGCGGAAGTGCATCAGGCAAGTCAAGGCCAGTGTTGATTCCATCAGTTCTAGGTTGTCTTTCATCTTCACCACAATAGCTGCGCTTAGTGTTATACTGCTCCACACGATTATTCAATAATCTAGTTTTAATATAATCAGTAATTCCCATAATAATCATTTCATATTTTTTTATTATATTATTTATTATATTTTTTATATAAAATAAGTAATAAAATTAATGGAAACAGAAAAATTAGTGGCGGGGAAGAGATGAAAATATTTTAGGGGTCTGAATTTTTTAGTTCTCAGATAATTGCTGTATGGCCGTTTTTGAGTAGTATCCTTGTGATATGATTAGGGCTCCTAAAAATACATTTAGATATACTGTTTTTTCAACTGATTTTGGTGTGTATTTGTGTATTTCTCTCATGTTGAGTCCTTGTTTGAGTAATTTGAAAAAGCCTTCTATTTTTCCTCGATTGGTTTGAATTTCTTCCAATTGTCTAGTTTTTTTAGTAATTCATGTTTTAAATTGTCGTAGAATCTTTTTTCAGTTATGATTTTCTTTGTTTTCTTAAATGTCTGCAATGGGTATGATAATTGGCCATTGAGTTTATTTCTTTTGAAATTGTCTCTTGGAAAAATGAAAGGAACGATTTTATATTTGCTAATTCCAATTTGGTAATTTTCATAGCTGTAATATCCTTTATCAAGAATTAATGTGTCCTCTTTTTGAATTATTTGTCTTTTTTGTAGGTTTTCCATTATTTCGTCAAAAAGTTTTGCATCACCCAGCGCTCCAAAATGGATTAAAATACAAACATGATTAATACTATCATAATCAATGACAACAGTTGCTTTAAATCCAATATAAAATCCTTTGGAGGAAGAATAACTCCATTTTAAATTCAATGTTTTGAGCTACTCTTTTGTCTTTTTATTTCGATTAAAATTAAAATCTAAGTCCACTGGTGTTGCATCAACAATGAAAATCTTTTTTCCTCTTCTTTTAACACGATTTCTTGAATTTAGAATACAATTTAATGCTTTCATGAGTTTTTCTGAATCTTGGAGTGATAAAGTTTTATAAACTTAATCTGCACTCCAAACTTTAGAAAAATTAAAGTATTTACGAAGTTTTTCTTTAGATTCAAGTTCACTTAGGATGAATGGAATATCTAAACCAAAAAATATGCTAATAAATATGATTTTAAAAGTAAATACTTGTTTCCAGGTTTTTTAAGCCAAATGAAGATAAAATTTCAAAGCTTTCTCTACAATCCCTAATTTTAAATATTTCTGTTAACAAAGTATAATTTGGATCTTTAATATCTAAATTTAATCTGTGTTTCATTTTTATCGCCAAATAAATATTTGTAACACGTAATATTTAAATTTATTAGTATTAAGACCTTTTTTATTAAAATAAATAATAATTACAACGTATTTTTAAAAACCATCAAAAATAAATATGAAAAATAAGAAAAATAAAATGAATCTGACCGAATTTTAACCAAAAAAATTCAGACCCCTAAAAAGATTTCATAATTGAGGACGACATAATTGTTGATTTAAAAATAAAAAAAGGAAGATTTGAAATCAAATAATTATCGGACACCCCCGAAATTCTTAAATTGACGGCATTGACTATATTCAATCAATCTAAAGTTCTGCATTTAACACTAAACTCAACATCATACAGCATATTATCTTCTTTAATATTAGACTCAAATAATATTTTTAAATCATCACGATTTCCATTTTCTTTAATAAATTTTGCAACATTAATAAATGATTCAATATTTTGATTATTATTTAAATATAGTCTTAATATATTATTTATCCTATTTTTATTTAAGCAGTTATTTTCAAAATTTATTTGCCAAAAACTATAATTATCATACAATTCCATATCAGAAACTATGTTTTTATCTGTTTTACAGTATTTAGAAAATTGATTTTTATCTAAATTTCGACATGCTTTTCTTATCCATCGACAATACCCTAATTCTTCAGCTTTTCTAAATATTAAATCAAGATCAGAATTTTTAAAATAAACCAAATATTGTATTATTTCATTAAAATGAGACTCTGTTGAAAATTTATCATATCCTTCCATATATAAGAAATTTATTGTAAAATGTTCAAACAATGTTTCATCTGGTTTAATTTCAACAAATAACTCATTATTTAATCCAATGCTTAAATTTGTGCATAAATAAAAGTTTAATTGTATGAATATTCTGTAATATTTAATTTTATCCCAATATTGTTTTATGTAATATTCTGCATCTTCTAACGGTATTTTTGCAAGACATTGCATTAAATGCACATAGTCATATCCATCCTGAATTTCTTTATTTTCATTAAGTTCCATATCTTTAAAACATTTTTCAACAAATAATTTTGCCTCATCATTCCAAACATTATGGATTTCATTCAAAACCACATTTTCATCGAAATTTTTAATAAATGAATTTAACGCCGTTAAGTCACCTAATCTAATTCTAGTGATTAGAGACTCAGAAAAAAGAATGTTATCTTTGTCAATTTTTTGTAATTTTGGAAGATCATTTTCATTACAATTCATTGCCCATAATCTAAACGCATATTTTTTAGAATGACCTTTTATATCTTCTTTTTTATAATAGTTTTCTAAAAAAATTCTAGATTCTGAAGATATCTGAATTCTTCTAAAAAATGGAAGTATATCAAATAAATACTCATTATCGGAAAGATAATCTAAAGTCATTTTAAATGATAGTGGTTTATTTAATTCACTGCAAATATACCATATTGAATGTTTTATATTAGAAAATTCCTGAAAGTTAAAGCCTAAGTAATTTAAAACATTATCAGTTACAGGGTAATCTCTAAAAGTTAATCTTAGTTCTTCAATAAATGGAAATCGAATTTCATCATCTTTTTTTCCAAACATGTCCCATTTTTCTAAAAGATTCTTAATAAAATCCATATCATTATTTATGCACCTAAATGCTGCAAAAAGGATAATATATAAATTATCTTCTTTAATTTCAAATAACTTAACTGAAGATTTTATGATTTCTTCTAATTCTTCAAATCCTAAATATCCTGCTAATAAAAAGGTACCGCATAATAAATCATCATCTAGTTTATCAGACGACAATATTCTTTTTATATCTTCAATTATTTTAGATTTATAATGAATTTTAACATGTTCTATTGTCTGCTTAAATAATGGATAATTGTATCCAAATATATTTAGTGCTTTTTTTATACCATGTATTGTTGATCCATTTCTAAAACAAGGAATACTGGTAAAAAGAGAATTAATATTGCCCAATAGAGTTACAACCAATTCAGAATCATAAGTATATAAAGTTTTGACAACTTCTTCTTGAAAGCTTGGATATGATTCATGTTTTTCATTTGACCATTCAGTCAATATTCCTAAAATTTGTTCATAGTTTTCATTTGCATCATCAATATATTTTATGGATGCAAAAAGAGCTAAAAGGTTATTGTTTGCTAGAAATTCTATAAATTTTTTATTTTTACCAATATTATACAATGAAGCACCAATTATCTCTGCATAGAAAGGTTCCTTGAATATTTCAGATTGAGGATTATCATTAATTATTTTTGTACATGCGCTAATCAAATAATAAAATTTTATCCTATCATGTATAAAATATAAGTTTTGATTATTATTTAAATAACATATTTTTCTATCTTTAATTAATATTCTTAAAATTTTTTTATCTCTGTCACTGACAAACCATGAATCAATTTCAAGTAGATTTGGGGTTAATATATAATTTTCCAACATATTTTGAGATAATTTTAATAGAATTCTTTCATAATCTTGAGGTAAAAATTCTTCTTCATCTAATTCTTCAAATTTTCGATTTAAGAAAATTTGAAATGCATTATTGATTAAATCATCCCAATTTTTGAATTTATTTAATTCTGAGATAAAAAGACCAATATAAAATGGATCATTATCTAATTTTTTTAGATAATTTTTTACTTCTAAATCAGACAAGACAATGCCTTTGTCTTTGGCTGTGTTTTTTAAAATTTTTATCCCATCTTCATCTTTTAGTTTTTCTATGATTATATTTGAATCGTTATCTAGATTACTACCATAATTTTTCATATTTTTTTGCCAAATTGGACAAATAAGCCGGATTTTATCATGATAATTTTCATCAGTATTTTCTTTACCCGATTTAATATTTTTCGACCAATTAATGATTTTATCAATTAATTTTTTAGGATTTTCACTCCTATTCAAATCATCAAAAATCAATAAAAAATTATCATTGGAATTAAAGTTTAATGCTTTAAATCCACTATTTTTTTCTAATTTTGGACAATATTGATGTAAAAGTTCATCTAATGTATAATTTAAATTAGAAGAATTTTTTAAAAATTCTTCAGATATCCACAAACCATATCCTCCATTATTAATATGTCTTTTGAGTATTTGAAAAGAAATTACACTTTTGCCATATCCAGATTCTCCAATTAAAAAAGACAAATTATTATTACTGATATGTTTTTCAATTGAAGGTAGCTCCTCTCTTTCAATTAAATTATTAAATCCCGTTGTGTTAATGAAATTTTCATATGCTTGCAGGTTTTCATCACAAATTTTATGCAACAACGGTTTAGATAACCTTTCAACATCAATTTGTAGAAATTTTTTTCTCAAATATTGTCCATCACTATCATAATCTAAGAATTGTTTTATTGACCCTTGTTCCATAATTTCAATTTTTAAAGGAATATCAAAATTTTCATTTTCAACCTCTGTTATTAAATCTAAACCTTTATCCCCAGATAAATCTCTATTTGTCATTAAAAATAGTTTAAAAGAAGAATTTTTATTTAGATTAAAAAATTCTTTTGCCTTTTTATATGTTTTAATTATGTCACCAGGTTTATCATCAGATTTACTTAACCATTTATCTTTTAAACTATTAACTTGTGTTGTAGTTGCTTCAATAAATACAAACTCAGTTTTATCATCATTTTTTATAGTTCCAATTGCATCTATAGGACATTTTATAGGTTTTCCTTCCCGATTTAGTCCAGTCGAAATTATATTAATACCATATTGAAAATAAATTATTGAGTTCGATAGCTCCTCAAATATGCTTGATTCTATTGATTCTAATTTTAACATTGTCTGATTAATGATTATCCCCCCACCAATATTATCTTATATTACAATTCATAAATTTAGGAAATCTGGATTTTTAATTGTTATATCATCTTTTTGAACATCTTTTTAATATTGTTTATTATGGCTGATATTACATATATTTAATTGTAGATTCTGGAGGTAAAAACTTCTAGAAGTTCAGCCTCTCTAAGCTTCGTCTCCACGGGAGGAGACATTATTTCGGCATTGGGGTTCTCTAATCTCAAAATACTTTTTTTATAATTTTATCGGTTAAAACTCTAACCTAATTTATTATTATATCCATTATATAAAACAAATAATATACCCACTGAAATATCACAACCTTATCCACAAATTTAATTAACCTGCCAAATCTAAACTATAGTATAGAAAGGTTGAGAGAGAAAGCATATAAGCAACTGATATTTAGAGTGATATAATGATGATTCCAACAATACCTACACCACAAGAATTACTTGATAAAGGATTCAGCAGAGGTAAAAAACAAGCAGACTTATTAAGAGGTCAAAAAATACCTAAACATCTGAAAGGTAAAAGAATTGAGGAAAGAAGAGTGGTAACCTCTTGTCAAGTTATTAAAGATAAATTAAAATCAATTTTAGATGCAGTTCCTGAAATTGAAAGTTTACATCCCTTTTATCAGGATTATATTGATATTACAGTTGGTGTGGACGATATGAAACAGGCATTAGGTGCTCTTAACTGGGCATATGGTATAATAACCCAACTTGAAAAGGAATATGGTTCAAAAATTAGGAAAAATCCTTCTGAAAGAGCAACTGCTATTCAAAAACAAGCTTATGGAAGAATTGCATCTGTTGTAAACAAAATCAAAAAAGACTTAGATTTCCTAGACTTTGCAAAACAGAATTTAAGAAATATGCCAACAATTGATTTTGATGCCACTACAATTGTTATTGCCGGTTTTCCTAATGTAGGTAAGTCAACATTGCTCAGACAGATTACAGGAGCAGATCCCCAAGTTGCAAATTATCCATTTACAACAAAAGGTATCCAGATTGGGCATACTGAAAGACACTGGAAAAATATCCAAATTATTGATACACCGGGACTTCTTGACAGGCCTGTTTTAGAAATGAATGATATTGAAATGAATGCTATTGTTGCACTAGAACATTTAGCTGATGCAATATTATTTATCTTTGATGGATCTGAGACTTGCGGATTCCACCTGGACAATCAATACAATCTTTTAAAACAGATAGAAAAAATATTTTCAGAAATTCCAGTAATATATTTATTTAACAAAATGGACTTGGTTGAAGATGCAGAATACCTTAAAGAATACATTGATGATGAAGAAAATTCAATATTTATATCAGCAATCGAAGGAGAAGGTATAGATAAAATTAATGCGAAAATTGATAGAATTAAGAAAATAGATCGCACCCCTGCTGAAGAAGAAGATGAAGAAGGATATTACTAACATTACTTTTTATTAGCATGCGGATTTTTGCATATTTACCCATTTCTCGCTGTATTTTTACAGTTAACTGTCTGAACTTTCCGGCAAATAAAGAGTACAAATGTTCGCAAATAACAAATGAACTAGGTCATATAGTTGCCAGCAAAAAATAAAAAATATATCCTTTTAGGAAATGTAATTTTTATTTGATGTTTCAATTATTTCAAAAATTTATAATGAATTCATCCAATAATTCAATTTTTTGAATTGTATTTTTATTAAAAGGTTTTACTTTTAAAATGAAGTCAGTGTGGTTACATGAGTTATTTTACACATTTTAAATACTATTGCTCTTCAAAAACCAGGGCCAATATCAGTTCAAAAATTGGCGAATAATTTTGAATTATCCAAAACCTCTGTTTTAAATATTTTATATAATTCAAATTGAAGTGGGTATTGGTAATAAAAATAAAAGGCAAATAAAAATGCTATGAATAAATATAATTCCAATTTTGGAATTGTAGTTTCAAATAAAGCTAAAAGTATCGTTAAAGATGATGATGTGTTATTCATTTAAAATAAAACATTTTCATTAATGTAAAGAAGATTACTATATCTGAATAAAAATAAAAAACTAGTTTAAGAGTTAAAAAACTTTAAATTTACAAATTCCACTCTTATTCACATCATGCAACTTCATAATTTAAAACAAATCTGCTCTCTTTCAATACATAATCCTGGCAAAACACCAACTGATTCTAAATTAAATACACAAGTATACTAAAGGAACAACGAATAGTATTTCTCTTAAAAATGCAAACATCAGTAATTACTTAAAGTAAGTTAAAAATTGCATATTTACCATCTTATATGGATTTGGGTAATCAAAAATTTCACCATACCATTTATCTGAAAAGATTATGTTAAATTTCTAGATTCTTGAAAAACATAAGAAACATAAGAATCATAAAAATTTTTTATGTTTTTTATGAAATTGATTATCGGATGTTAACACTATGAAACATAATCCTTTTAGAAAACGGACCGGAATATTACCCTCTTATTTCACAGGTCGTGAAAACGAATTAAATGAACTTAATGAAATATACTGCTCAACAAAAAGAGGAATTCCCGGCCATTTAATATTATACGGACCGAAAGGCATTGGAAAAACATCATTGTTATTGAAATTTCAAGATGAAATATCCAATTTTGATGATGTATATTCCGTTAGAATACCTTTAATGGAAGGAAATTTTGATGATATCTACACATTAATAATAGAAAAATGTTCCGATGCTTTAAACATTAACATTGGTCATTTCTGGGAAAAAATAAATTCATTAGGCATTAACATACCGCTGATTGGAGGCATATCATTTTCACGTGAAATTCCAAAAACCAGCCCTGCTGTTGCCTTTGAAAAAATTTTAAATGTAATTTATGATGAACTAGATTCAGACAATCCTGTGTTAATTCTATTGCTTGATGATCTTCAAAGAATTATAGGCGATGACGAAACAATGAAAATATTGAGCATATTGCAGAATGCACTTGTAGAATTAAATTTACAAGGAAAAAATATAATGTTTGTAGCTACAGGTTCTGAAGACATTTTCTACAAAATACAAGACAAACTTGACTCAGCAGTACGGATATTCGAACCTTATTTAATCGGACCCCTATCCTATGATGAATTATGTGAAGCAATTAATGTTCCAAACAAAAAACAGAATGTAAGTTTTGAAGAAGATGTTTTAAAGGAAATATACTACTTATCCAATGGAATCCCATATTACATGCAAATTTTAGCTTACAGTTGCTTTGAAGAAATAAATGCAGACAATAAAGTAACCATGACTGAATTTAAAAAAGCATCTGTACATTCCTTAAATATTCTAGCTCAACGCGAATTTAAAGTATTGTTTAGCAAATCCACTACAGAAGAGCGAAAAATACTATGTTTGATGGCTGAAAGTGACAAAACAGTTTTATCATATTCATATATCAAAGATAATGCTAATCTAAATTCAGAACCATCAGCATTATTAAAGAATTTGATCAATAAAAACATGATAATTAAACCATCAAGAGGAAAATACAAATTAAAAAACAATCTTTTCAAATTATACTTGCAAAATCTGAGGATAAATCAGGATACTGGTTTAATCAATGAATAAATATTTTTGAAGGGGATTTTGTGCAAAACACGATTGTGTTTGAACTTAATGATTCCATCATACATATTAAAAATGTTTAAATCAAATGTTATGCACTGAATTATTATCTTTATTGAAATCAATCAAAATTCCAGTGTAAAATTTGTTAAACAAAGTCTCAGCAGATATAATACATAAGACAAACAAGACCAGATACGGCAAGCAATACCAGAAATAAAGAAAGAAACTGGAACAACTGCAAGACAAGCGAAAGTAGAGGATTTTAAAAATCAAAAAACCTTAACCTGACAGAAATGGTCAGGTATAAAAAAATTTATATACTGACAAAAAGTAACTATTACACAATCATGAAAGACTCGTCGATAAGGAGTGTGAAAAATATGGTAAAATCTGAAACAATTGATGCTGAATTCAGTGAAAAAAAAGAAAAATTTGATGAAAAGAAAGAAGAAACAAAGGAAAGAATCAATGAAACAAAAGAAAAATTTGATGAAAAAAAAGAAAAAGGAAAAAACATTGCAGATAATGTAATCAATGATTTCTACAAAAGTATTGATGAATTCAAAGACAGTATTAAAAACATGCAAAAAACTGCCGACCAAAGATATTCAGAATACAAAAAGTCAACCGTTCAGACTATTGACATTGACCTTGTAGAAACCAAAGAGATGTATTTCATCAAAGCGGCAGTTCCAGGGGTTACAAAAGAAGATGTTTCAATAGAAGCTGGTGACAATGACCTCACTATTGAAACTACATTCAAACCATACATCGAAGAGTTTGATGAAGAAGAAGGTGCTGAAGTAATTGTTTCCGCCATCAAATCCGGCAGATGTGTTAAAACTGTAAGATTCTCCAACAGTATTGACATTGAAAAGATTACTGCAAAATTCACAAACGGAATTGTTAAAATAACCATTCCTAAATTAATTATACCAAAACATAAAGTAAATGTAGAATAAAATCTACATTTATTCTCTTTTTAAAAAAATTAGTATCTGACTTTGCCGATGTGCCTTGTTGCACCAGGGTCTTCACCATTAAAGTGTGCCAAATAATATACAAACCATTCTAATGGAATTACCAATACAAATGGAGACAGTAATCTATCCAATCCCGCATAACTATCCAGATCATATACAAGATATTTTAATTCTAAATTTTTAGAAAATTCAATAGCTTTATCTGTTACTTCATCAGATTCAATACCTGATTTTAAAAATATAGCTGGAACATCCTTTTCAGCACGTTCAATTAGTCCATGTCTAAATTCAGCAGCATACAATGGGCAGGCATGTTTAATTGCTCCTTCCATAAGCATAGTCATTGCCAGTTTATATGCAAGACCAAAGTTAGGGCCACTACCTAAACAATATAATATATCCTCATCTTTAAATTCCTGAGCTAAAGCTTTATTTTCATATTCAGTTGATTCCAATAATTTTTCTAAAGTTTTAGGCAAGTCACGTAACTCTGCTAACAATTCAGTTTTATTTTCATAATCACTAACGGCAAATAATATCTGATAAAGACAAGCCAATTGAGTAATGTAAGTTTTAGTACCTAAAATTGCAGTTTCAGTTTCACATCTAGTTATAATTGAAGTAATAGCTTCTTTGGTCATGGAACTTTCAGATTCGTTTGAAATTGATACTGTATGAATACCCAAATCATTACATCTTCTAAGAGATGCCAATGTATCGGCTGTTTCACCGGATTGAGAGGTAAATATCGCAACAGAATTCTCATTTTCAACTAATTTCTTATTGTAATAAAATTCATAACCAGTAAATACCTCAATATTAATATTAGTACTAGACATACGAATTGCATCACGTACACTATAACAAGTTGAAATTGAACTACCACAACCAATTAAATATACTTTATCAGCATCAGAAACTAATTTGGAAACATCTTCCATTTTAGATAACTCAGATTTAAAAGTTTTACTGAGCGATTCTGGTTGTTCCATCATTTCATCATACATTTTATAGTTCATAGTTTAAGCACCTTAAGAATAAATAATATTATTAATATATTGTTAATTAACATATAAAAATGTTTTTTAAAAAACTTAAATGATAACATGAAAACAGATTTGGCGTTAATTGGAATGGAAAAAGGAAGACAATACGAAACAATTATTACAACAAAAAATTGTGAGAATATCAAGAATGCCGCACCAATTGGTGTAATTTGTGCAGGCAGAGATAAAATTTTGAACCGTATTTTTAAAGGAAGTCAAACTTTAGAAAATATTATCTCTCAAAGAGAGTTTATTGTAAATATTACTCATAATCCGGAGTTATTTACTGTATCAACCATTGGAAAATTACCTCAAGATTATTTCAGCGAAGACAATTCCCTAAAATGTGCGGATGCATATTTTAAATGTGAAGTAATTAGCCTAACAGATGCCATAAAACAAAGCGATCCTATTAAAAAGAATGGTGCAGCTGTTGTCATTAAATCAAAAGTCACACAATTGATGATAAACAAACCTACTCAAGCCATGAACAGAGGATTTGGTTATGTAATTGAATCACTGGCTGATTTAAGCCGTTTTGATATGGCTGGAGAAGATAAAAAAGAGGAATATCTTAAAAAATTCAGAGAAGCAAACCGTGTAGTGACAAAAGTGGGGTATAGGGAGGATATAAAAGCAATGGGTGAAATAAAAAAAGAATTAATAAGAAAAGGTTATAAACCCTAATTTTTAATAACATCAATAAATTCAAACGAATCTCCATCAAATAATCCCAAATCAGATATTTTAAGAGATGGAATAACAAGTAATGCCATGAATGCCATTGTCATGAATGGGGAGTCAAGTTTACATCCTAATGCCTGAGACATTTTATGTAAGACTTCCAATTTATTTGCAACAACGAATGCATCTTCATTACTCATAAGTCCTGCAATCGGAAGAGAGAGTGATTCACTGAAGTCTTCACTTGCTATTGCAAATCCCCCTTTGTTTTCAATGATTGTATTTACAGCTTCAGCCATCATTGCTGAGTCATATCCAACAACAATAATATTATGGGAGTCATGAGCAACTGATGATGCAATAGCTCCTTTTTTAAGACCAAAGCCTTTAATAAAAGCATTGGTCATGTTGTTTTTGCCATATCTCTCAACTACAGATATTTTCAGAATATCATCATAGATATCAGGCTTAACTACTCCATTTATAACTTTTAAATTTGCACCAGATTTGGATGTTAATAATTCACCATTATAACATTCTATAACATTAACTTCACATTCATCACCATCAAAATAGACTTCAAAGTCCTCTTCAGTCTTTTTAGTTGTTTTGATTGAATTTCGTGCATCAACTTCAGGAGCATCGAATAAAACCTTTTCACCATCAAAGACACATCTGCCTGCAACGTATGTTTTTAGAATGTTAAAATCGATTAAATTATCTATTACGACAAAATCTGCTTTTGCACCGGTTACAATAGAACCTG
Organism: Methanobrevibacter gottschalkii DSM 11977; assembly: GCF_003814835.1. NCBI lineage: Archaea > Methanobacteriati > Methanobacteriota > Methanobacteria > Methanobacteriales > Methanobacteriaceae > Methanobrevibacter > Methanobrevibacter gottschalkii. The sequence continues at coordinate 19,837 of NZ_RKRG01000002.1, read as the reverse complement.
CTTCCAAACCATAATGCGCTGCGGGATTTATTGTGACCATTTCAATAGCTTTGATAATGTCCACACCCAACTCTGCTGCTTTTTTAACAGATTTATTCAGATGACCTTTAATCAGATCATTAGGGTGTTTGTCATCACTTACAATAAAATCAAAAATAGGTGAGTGAATTCTTCTCTCCAGAACTTCAGACGGAATTATGCCAAAGCTATCCTGATTTCTCAAGTATTCAATACGTTGTGAAAAATCAAATAGAGCCTCCATATTTTTAGCAGAAGATCCATCACGAACCATTATTTTCATACCTTTCTGCTTTTTTTCAATAGCTTCAGAGAAATTGCTGCATTCATGGTCAGTAATTATATATTGCTCAAGGTATTTATCCAATTCTTTACCTGAAAGCAGTGGTGCATGACCGTCAATCGGTTTTTTATATTTTCTAGCCAATTCAAGTTTTTCTATAACTTCCACATCACCATCAATAACACCAGGGAAATTCATCATTTCCCCTAATGCGACAACTTCATCTTTTTTCAGTAGAAATTCAATATCCTCAGAATCCAGAACAGCACCAGATGTTTCAAATGAAGTGGCAGGAACACAGGACGGTGCTGAAAAATAAAAATTAAATGGAACCTGACTTGCATTTTCAATCATGAATTCAATACCCTCAATTCCACAAACATTAGCTATTTCATGAGGATCACATACAACAGATGTAGTGCCGTGCATTACTGCAATTTTAGCAAATTGTGCCGGAGTAAGCATTGAACTTTCAATATGAATATGTGAATCAATAAAACCCGGAAGCAATAAACCTTCCACATCCAATTCAATTTCACAGTCGGCAGAAATTGGAGTAATCTCTTTAAAAATACCATCTTCAATTTTAATTCTTGCGGGATATGCCGAATCAGTCAATACATCAAGAATGTATGCTGTAAATTCCATGCTATTCCTCATGCAAAGCGTTATAGAGAAGTGGTAGGAATGTTCCAATATCAGTTACAATACCAACAACCTGTGCACTTCCCCTATCGGATAACTTAGTAACAGTGGATGGATTAATATCCACACAAATACTTTTTACCCTTGAAGGGAGTAAGTTGCCGGTTGCAATTGAGTGAAGCATTGTTGCAATCATGATCACCATGTCAACTTCCTGGGCATAATGCCTCATCAGCTTTTGTGATTCTGCAGTATCAGTTATGACATCAGGAAGCGGTCCGTCATCACGGATGGAACCTGCAAGAACATATGGAACATCATTCTTAATGCATTCATACATAATTCCTCCAGTTAAAGTTCCATCTTCAACCGCATTTTTAATCGAACCGGAACGATTGATTCTGTTAATTGCCCTCATATGGTGAGTATGGCCATGAGCCACAATTTTGCCTGTTTCAACTTCAATGCCTAAAGAAGTACCAAATAAGTTTGACTCAATATCATGAGTTGCAAGTGCATTGCCAGCCATTATAACATCAATGTATCCTTCTTTTACAAGTGCAGCCAAATATTTGCCGGAACCAGTGTGTACGATAGCAGGTCCACCCACAATACCTATTTTTCCGCCTTTAGCCTTGATTTCTTTCATTTCACTTGCAATACCCTTAATTAAATTCATTAAAGGCTTTTCAGAAGATACTTCACTGTTCATGAACTCGAATACCTGTTGTTCGTCCCTTGATCTGTGAGGTGGTGTTACTTTAACCCCATCAAGACCAACTACTATTTTATCGCCAACCTTAACATCGGCAATTGGTTTTACAAAAGCACGTTTTTCATCTTCATCAACAACTACTAAACAGTCCATTTCAATTTCTTCAACAGGAATCCAATCCCCATCATAGAAAATATGAGTTGAATGATTAGATGATGAATAAAAACCTTCAGGAGCAACTTTATCTTTAACAGATGCAACGAGATTGACTTCCTTAATTTCATCAATTGCAGCACCAAGTACAGATAATTCATCTAAAATAGACTCCAATAATTCGGGAGAATCTGCTGAAACTTCAATTTTTGCATGACTTATATCTGATTTTTTACGTCCAACATCTATTTCAAGAATGTCAAATTCTCCACCTTTGTCCATGATTATGCCCATTGTTTTAGTTAAAGTCAATGAATCGATAATATGGCCTGAAAGCTCAATAGTTCTTTTATTCATAACAATATGCTCCGTTTTTTATTTAATATTATAGATTTTGTTTTGGTGATATTTAATGGTATTGTTATTTTATAAATCACTAACCAGAATTGATTTTAACCTCAGTAATTAAGGACATCTCAAAAAATATCCGCTTATTCAAATTATTAATTAAAATCCATTTTAATAAAAACACTGCCATTTAAATTAATATTAAGTTTAAAGCTTAAAAAATATTTGAAATATAAATTTAAAGAATCAATAATTTTGGAATAAAACAAGTATTTTTGATTGTGAGATGGAAACACATTATTTATAAATATTTTAGATAAAAGAGTTTTATCCAAATTTATTTCAAAGCATTCAATTAATAACCATTATTCAACTTATTCGAAAGCATGGAAATTTTATATTTAAATAATATAATTTTAAATCACAGACATATAATCAGTTAATGAGCTACAATGACTAATTTTTAAAATTAATCCATTAATGTTAGAAAATCATAAATCAGTTTAGCTGCAACCACCGCAGTATTATCCCCCAGCCTATCACTTGCAGTTTCAACGACATCAAAGCCCACCACATTTTTATGTGATAATGTTTTAAGTAATGTTTCCATTTCAGAGACAAATAATCCTCCGGGAGTTGGATTTCCAACACTGGGAGCGATGGCCGGATCAATTACATCCATGTCTACTGAAATATAAATAGGTCCATCAATGTTTGTCAAGTAATATTCAATTGCATCCATGTGCTTGTGAACATCCTTGTTTTTAAATGTCTGAATATTATAGGTTGATTTTACAAAGTCCTCTTCATCTTTAGAAGATGATCTGATTCCGATTTGAACTAAATTGACTCCCAGTTCATGAGCTCTTCTCATAACTGTTGCATGTGAACATTTCTCACCAATGAAATCAAAAGCAAGGTCTCTGTGAGCATCCATGTGTATTACTGTTAATCTTTCATATTTTTCAGATAGTGCCTTAATAGCTCCGATTGATGCTGAATGTTCTCCGCCGATTATTATAGGTTTAATTTTCAAGTCTGATAATTCATTTACTGTATCTTCAATTATCCGGCAAGTTTTACTGCAATTTCCGGGAACTACATTAACATCGCCAAAATCATAAAAAACAGTGTTTAATTCTTTATTAAAAATAGTATTGTATTTTTCAAAACCAAATGATGCTTCCCTTACAACAATTGGTCCCGAACGTGCACCGGAGTGATAAGAAGTAGTGCTGTCAAAGGGAACTCCGATTATCCCGAATGAATTTTCTTTAATATTTTCATTTTCACTGGAAAATGCGAATTTCCATGGTTCGTATGTATTTAAAAGCATAATTAATCTTTTAAAGGAAACATGAATAAGAGAAAGGAATCTAGTTAGATCCTCTTATTCTCATTATTTTCATATTACCTAAAGCAACAATGTACTCCACTTCAATACCTTCAACGATGGAATCTTTTAAATCTTCAGGCATTGGTAAATCAAGAGTATCATAGTTTTCCATGTCCATTAATTGAACATTAGCTCCCTGAATAGAAATAACTTGCCCTAATCTTTTATCGATGATAGGAATATCTACTTTGTTATCCACTGGTTTGACTAAACTTCTTTTTTGGTTGTCGAAAACACCTACTGCTTCAATTCTTGCTTTTGCAGCTCCGTGTTTACCAGGAGATGAGGTAGTGTAACTGATAATCTTACAAGCTTCTCCACCTAAAACGATGTACTTTCCAACTTTTAATGTTTTAATCTCTACAACTTTTGTTGACATATAATTTTTCCTCCATAAATAAAAACCGGTTTTTAATCTATATAATAAGGAATATTACTAGATTAATATAAACTATCTTTTCCATTTTATATAAACTATTCGCTAAAATAGCGTAATTTATGAATTAGAATTTTTTTAAAAATAAATTAGACCGAACCCATATTAAATGAATATAACCATAAAGAGACGGCTGCCAAAATCAGAACAATTATTACCCAGAAGATTATGAATATTTTTTTAGCATCTCTTGGACCTTTAATCATATATTCCTCATCCGGTGCATCGCTTGTGTAATTTTTATTGTTTTTGTAAAGTTCATCATTTCTTAAATAATTATAGAACATGCGTGCCATAAAATAAAAAATTACAACAAAAACAATGCCCACATATGGGATGGAACCCCCATTAAAGAACACAACCGTAACAGCAGATACAATCATCATAAGTAGCATGAAAAAACATGCCGATAAAATCATTGATAAATATTTATTTAAAATCATTAGGCGCACCTAAATCTAGTTACTTTTTTATCATTTAAATATTTATTTAATATAACATACAAATCTAAGGTTAGTGATAAAATGAAAATAGCTATTGTATCTGGAAAAGATGAAGGTCCAAGTAAATTAAACGCATTTGATAATGCCCTAACCGATGCTGGAATAGGTGATGTGAACTTAATTAAAGTATCCAGTATGCTTGCAGGCAATGCGGAAATTAATAAGTTACCTAAACTCAAAGCAGGATCTATGGTGAACTGTGTTTTATCAGAAGTGACATCAGACAACCCAGGAGATGAAATAACTGCTGTTATTGCAGTAGCTATTGGTGAAGAATTAGGATGTGTTGTAGAAACAACAGGAATTAATGAAGATCCGAATGAACTTATTGAAGAAGCAGAAATGATGGTCAACTATATGATGGATAAACGAGGAGTCAAAATAAAAGGGGATTTGATAGTTGAATCCTCCACAGCAACTGTTCGTGAAATCGCATCAGTTGTTGCATCAGTCGTTTATTTAAAGGATGAACTAATAGAGTGATAAACATGGATGCAAAAGACAAACAGATTGCAACCGATTTAGCATATGAAATTATCCGTGAAGTTTCAAGAGTAATTAGACCCTATGTTGGAAAACCCGAATCTGGAGAGAAAGTAAAAATTGGTGCTGATGGAACTCCAACATCATTGATTGACATAATTGCAGAAGATAAAATGATCAATATCCTAAAAAATGCACCTGTATTGTCATACATCGTCAGTGAAGAAATCGGAGAATTAAAACTTGGCCGTGGCACTAAAAGAAGCATTAAACTTACTGATGAACTCAGACGTACTGATTTAAAAGAAGATGAAATACCGAAGTTCATATTTTTAGTCGATCCAATTGATGGGACCAATAATGCAATTAAAGAAATTCCTGCTTTTGGAATTTCAATAGCCGTCTCCAGTGTCAATCAAGGTCGTCTTGCAACTTTAAATGATGTTGAACTTGGTTTTATAAGTAATTTCGCCAATGGTAATTTTTTTGAAGCTGAAAAAGGAAAAGGATGTTGGCTGAACAATGAAGAAGTCCATCCCAGCAACATCATAAACATTAGTGACATGACACTTGGAGGATTTACAAAAAGCGGCACATCACAAGCTTCCAAATTAGTCGATAATGCTCGTCGTATGAGAGTTTTAGGAAGTGTTGTATTGGAATTGTCTTATGTTGCCAGCGGAAGATATGATGCATTTTTAGACCTTAGAGGAAGCAGAATAATTGATATTGCAGCATCCAAATTAATTCTTGAAGAAGCGGGATGCATCATTACAAACAAATACGGGCAGAAACTAAACAATATACTAAGCATTTATGAAAAAACAATTATTGTAGCTGCCAATAACATAATACTCCATAAACAGATGATTGATATCCTAAATGACAATCAGACCGACTTTATTGGAAAAGTAGGAATAGTATCCAGAATTGACCAGACAAGACCGATTTTATTTGCTGCAAAAATTATTGATTATTTACTAACAAATGGACGTGAAGTAACAATTGAAGAGGGATTAGCTCATAGATTAACTGAACTAAAAGAAAACCCCGAAATAGATAAAATAATCAATGAAGTTAAAGAAAAACATCCGGAAATGGCGGATTCATTTGAAGATCTCAATTTAAATATAAATTTCAAACAGTTGGGAGAAAAGATTTTTGACTTTGATTGTGATATGGCAATAATTCTCGGAGGAGACGGAACACTGCTAAGAGCACAGGGAAAAATGAATCCTGAAATTCCATTATTCGGAATAAATATGGGAACAGTTGGATTTTTAACTGAAATAGAAACTCCACATACATTTGAAGCGTTGAATTCCATTTTAAAAGGAGATTATTATAAAGAAAAAAGAAGCAGGCTTGTTGTTTCACACGAAAACAACCAATACAGTGTAATGAATGAAGTAGTTGTAATGACAAACAAACCTGCAAAAATGATGCATTTTGAAATACAAGTGGATGGAGAAATAATTGAAGAAGTAAGAGCAGACGGACTGATTATTTCAACACCAAGCGGTTCAACAGCTTACGCAATGTCTGCAGGAGGACCGATTGTTGATCCTAAAGTAGCGGGTTTCGTTATAATACCAATTTGCCCATATAAACTTGGAGCAAGACCATTCGTAGTATCGGACAGTAGTGAAATTACAGTCAAATTACTTAAAAAAGGTAAAACTGCAGTATTCGTTATCGACGGTCAAATCAATGAAGAGGCGGCATATGAAGAAGAAATTAAATTTAAAAAATCCGACAAAGACGCTTACTTCATCCGTACTTCAACCAAATACTTCTATGAAAAAGTTAAAGATAAATTAAGCGAAGGTGGAATCCCAAAAATACAAGGTGCAAATAATGAATCATCTTGTCATTGATTTAACCCACGGAGGAGTTAAAATTGCAATTAGCCTTGCAAAAAAAGGAAAAAATGTGCTTGCATATGATATCTACAACACGTTAAATGACATTGAAGCTAAAATGCTTAGTATTTACAAAATAGATTTGATACAGTTAAGTGATCTTGCAAGTTTTAAGGGAGATATGAATATTATCTACCCCATCCATATGCCTATAAGTTTTAAAGACATTGCTAAACACAATCCCGACCTCAACTACACTTTCCAAACCCACCATGAAATTATTTGCGAACTTTTAGAGGATTGGGGAGGTGATTTTCCAAAAGTTGAAGTGACTGGAGTTAAAGGCAAGACATCCAGCGTTTTTATGCTCAAAGAGATTTTAATTGATGAGAATCCGTTGATTTTATCAAGTCTTGGAGCTATGCTTTATGAAGACAGAAAAAAAATCATGCTAAAACAGAATATCTCAATAGCTCCGGCAAATATTAAAGAAACAATTGATCTTGCATATAAAATATCCAATCCCCTCTGTAAAATCGCCGGCGGCATTGCTGAAAGTGAAAACCCACGCAGATATAACTCGGCAATTTTTGAATCATCATTAGGAGTTAGCGGTATTGGGGATGTTGGCGTATTATTGAACATTGCTGAGGATTACCCGATTGCAAAAGGTAAAAGTAGTGCAAGTAAAGCTAAAAGACAAGTATTCAGATGCGGAACTGTAGTTTGTCAAAAAGAAGCATATGACACATACTACAATGACATAAAGCATGATAAAGTCAACACGTTTTCCCTAAGTGACGAAAATTCAAATTTATATCTGGATGATGTTAAATACACACCAGATAAGACTAAAATGGACATCATATTCAGCCATGTTGAAACAATTAATGGCAACATAATTTCTGGTGAAATTAGCATGACCGCTTTTGCACCTGGAAAACATAACGTGAGCAATGTTTTAGGAGCTGTCTTAACTGCACTAAGTTTGGAAATTCCAAAAGACAAAATTATAAACGGAATTGAAAATTACAAAGGAATCCCCGGAAGAACAAATAAAAAACAAATCGGAAATATTACTGTAATTGAAGAAATCAATCCCGGAATCAATACTAAATCAATTGAAGAGTCAATAAACATGATATGTAATTTAAATGACTACCTGATCGCTGTTGGTGGAGACTACGGAATAACTTGTGAAGAAATTGATGAGGAGAAAGTAAGTGAACTTCTAGACAATGTCTCCTGCAATATTATTTTGACAGGAGATGTTGGAAGTTCGATTCAGAAAAAAATGTCTAAAAAATGTCAGTTAATTGAAAATTACAATGATGTTTACGATATTGCATTAAAAAACAATAAAAATCTTCTTTTTATTTATCGGTCAGATTACCGGAAATTAAAGCAAAGATGAAAAAATTATCAATTTAAATATTAAAAAAATATTTTGAAAAATTATAAACATTTAATAATTATTACTTGCAAAACTTAACAATATAACAAAATTAAATTGCATAATTAATTTTTAAAAACTTGGAGATAATAAATGATTGTTGGAACACGCGGAAGTCAGTTAGCTTTAGCTCAAACTAAACAGGTATGCGCCTGGTTGGAAAAAATAACTGGTGAAGCTATTGATTTAGAAATTATTAAGACAAAAGGAGATAAAATTACCACTTCACAATTATACAATATGGATTCGAAAGGTTTGTTTACTAAAGAATTGGATATTGCTCTTTTAGAAGAAGAAGTCGATTTTGCTGTTCACAGTTTTAAAGATTTACCGACTGAACTAAATGAAGATTTGGAAATTGCTGCAGTTCCTAAACGTGAATCTCCAAATGAAGTGCTTATTTCTTCAAAAACCTGGGCGGAACTTGGACCGGGATCCAAACTTGGAACAAGCAGCCTTAGAAGAGAAGCATTTTGCAATCATTACGAAAAAGAATTCGAACTTAAACCTATCAGAGGAAATATAGAAACCAGGATTGATAAAGCACTTAATAGTGATTTGGATGCAACAATAATGGCTGAAGCAGGTCTTAAAAGATTAAATCTTACAAAATACATTAAAGAAGTATTCCCAATAGATTATATTACGCCGCCTGCAGGCCAGGGTGCACTTGCAATCATAACTAGAAAAGACTCTGATAAAAAAGAGATTATTCAAAAGTTAAATGATCATATTTCCATGCAAGAAGTGCTTGCAGAGAAGATGGTTTTAGAAGAGCTTGGTGTAGGATGTCAATGGCCTATTGGAGCTATTGCTCGTGTGAATAATAAAGAATTTAAACTTTATTCAATCTTATTAACTAAACAAGGAGAAATCCTTAAAAAGGAAACCCAGAAAGGTTCTATTAAAGATGCGGTTGAACTTGGCAGACGCATTGGAGAACATTTCCAAAATTATGTTTAAACGGAGGAATTAATTTGAGAACTGTAAACGTAGGAGTTATTGGTGTAGGTGCAATGGGTGAAAACCACGTTCGTGTCTATCACAAAATGGAAGAAGCAAATTTAGTCGCTGTAAGTGATGTGAGTGAAAGAGCACTTAAGAAAATTGAAAAAAAATATGGTGCTACAGGATATACTGAATATTCTGAATTACTTGAAAATCCCGAAATCGAAGCAGTAAGCATATGTGTTCCAACTACATTCCACCATGCTGCAGTAATGGAAGCAATAAAACATGGAAAACACATACTGGTTGAAAAACCGATTGCATTTACATTGGAAGAAGCAGAAGAAATGATTGCAGCTGCTAAAGAAGCCGGAGTGCTGCTTGCAACAGGGCATGTTGAAAGATTCAATCCAGCTGTTAGAAAAGCTAAGGAACTTATTGATGATGGAGTAATTGGAGATATTGTAACCGGATTTGCAAAAAGAGTAGGTCCGCTACCACCAAGAATTAAGGATGTTGGTGTGTCAATCGATTTAGCTATCCATGACCTGGACATTTTGAATTATTTGTTTGAAGAGGAAATCACACAGGTTTACGGCACTATGAACAGCATATTGGATGACTGTGACTTTGAAGACCATGCTGAAATTATGGTTAATTTCGATAATGAATCAACTGGAATTATTGAAGTAAACTGGTTAACCCCATACAAACGTAGAGAATTGGAACTTACAGGTACCGCCGGAATCATATCTGTAGATTATATCCAGCAGAGTATTGAGGTTTATGGCAAATTTGCCCAGGATATCGAAATTAAACATGAAGAGCCCTTAAAAAGTGAATTAACTTCCTTCTTAAATGCAGTAGTGACAGGAAGCGAACCAGAAATTACTGGTGAAGACGGACTTAAAGCTCTTAAAATGGTTATTGCAGCAAACAGATCCTCTAAAGAACACAAACCAATTAGTTTTGATGAATTATAATTAGGTGATACTGTGAAACAAAAATTAATTGCAAAAGCGCAAGAATTAAGACAACACGGTTTTACAACCGGTGAAATCGCTGACGAACTTAATGTAAGTATGGACACTGCCAGATGGTTGACTCTTCAAAAAGCGGAAGAAAAAACCGAGGTACCAGTAGACTTTGCTATTAATTGGAAGAGTATTGGTGGAAATTCCACACGTTTAAGCTATGTTTCAGGTGCTTTAAGTGATATGGCATTATCCCATGGTGAAGTAGACACTGTTGTAGGTATTGCAGTAAGTGGAGTGCCGTTTGCAACAGTGATGGCTGATTTCATTGAAGACATGACTGGAATTGACACATCAATAGCTATTTTCCACCCGAACAAACACAGAAAAAATCAGGACTCCAGTGATGATGAAGGTGCAATAAGCACTAACTTTGGAACCGTTGAAGGCAAAAAGGTTGTTATTGTAGATGATGTCATTACTAGTGGGAAAACAGTAAGGGAAGTAATTCATACAGTAAAAGACTTAGGTGGGGAACCAACTTGCGTCACCGTACTTATTGATAAAGCAGGGCTTTCTGAAATTGAAGGCATTCCTGTAGAATCTTTAATTAAAATCAGTAGATTATAAATCTACTCCATTTCTATTTTTAAGTGTAAAATTGAATGATTAGCCAATAATCTGTAAATCAACTGTTTTTGGCTTAAAATCAAAGATGTCTTTAAAGCATGCTTTTTTATAGAAAATACTCCATGCAGCATTTTTAAAATCGGGTTATCAGAAATATTGATAAAGAATTGCACTTTTAACATCCAAGAGAAAAATTTCTGAACTTGGATAATGCTTAAAAAAAATAGCTCCAGACACTACCGCCTGCTCCTCATTTTAAATCAAAATAAGACATAATTATAATATATTTGAAATACCTGAAATCAAATTTTATCCAATAAATTTTCACTTATCTAAAAGCAGTCGAAAAAAAATTATAAAACGGACAGCAACATGTATATGTTTAGAGAGTTTTAAATAAGACTCTTTAAAAGTTGAAACAATCATTGGTTCATAATGCTCATAGAAGATTTAAAAGATTGTAGAAGTCACGAAAACCTCCAAATCTTTTATTGATTGAATCTGCCAACATGCACCTATTGGTACAATGTGCTTGCATCATCAAGTGCTGGCCTGTCAGGGATTTCCGATGCATCCGTTTTTTCAGCAGACATTCCTCCAATAACACCGATACTTTGGATGTTGTTTTTCAAGACGGCTGTGGAAATAATATTGGATTCCTGTGGAGACAAAACAAATAGATCCAGGAATGTTTCATCCTCTCCTACTATGAACGCTGGTTCGATGGTTTCGGCGGATTTGGTTTGAACCTTGATGAGAATATGTTTTGCTTCACTTTCCCCTTCAAGTCCGATTTCACGACGAATTTTTTCATCCAGGATTCTGACTTTTTCACTCCAATTGACGGAGCTGCTTTGGCAATTATTCATACTATCACCTACTATTTTTTCAAATCCACATTTGTGGAATAGTTCAAAATTTCAATCATTTAACATGACGTCATATAAATTCAAATATTTCATATATCATTTCAGATATTGGCAAAGATTGCAATTACTACTATGACCGGCAGAACATATAAAAATTTTGAACATTATAAAAAAAGATAAAGCAGGAGTGTGAAAAATCACGAAAATTTAAAAAGAGGGCTGAAGAAATTAATCTTCAGCATCATCATTAACGATAACCAATTTTTGGTTTTCTTCATCAACTTCCATAACAATAGGATCTTCCTCTAAAGCTCCAGGATCCTTTTCAATGCATTCGTTGATTTTAGATTGAATATTTCCAATATCCTCGGTGTCAATCAAATCAACAATTTCCAATTGTTGCTGGAATCTTTCAACTCCTTCAAGAGGAACATTTTCAACGAAAGGAATAGCTCCTGTTGCTCCAACAATTTTCTTTTTGTCAGGATCCGCCCCATTTTCATGCAATGCCTTAAAACTTTGACCAGTAATGTGACCTTGAACTTCAGCACCAGCCAAAATTAAGAATCTAATATTCGGATTTGAAATAACATTTGCTACGACTTTTTCAATACCTAAGTTTTCAGTTTTACATGGTCCTGCAATTGCTGCTCCAGATAAGTCAGCTTCAATATGGGAAGCGAGAGTTGTAACAGCTACTGGACTTTCAGGGTCTCCAACAATGTAATCTCCACTAATTGGAGGCCATCCTTCTGCAGGTGCTTTTTTATCAACCATAATAAATTCCTCCTAATCTTTGTGATTAACAATATAATTTATATATATTTAAATATTTTGTAACTTAATGTGGGTGATTTGGAGCAATAGCTTTTTTCTATCGAAATCGGTTGAAAAGTTCGGTATCAGGCAAACATAATGGAAAATCATAAAAAGAAAAAAGAGAGTGGATAAAAGATTTAAAAATACAATTCAGATGGTTTACCAATGTATTCGAAGTCATCTTTGTTTTTTAGGTATTTAACTCCGATGACTTTTTTATCCGGAAGTAGACTGACAACACTCATCCCGTCATCAACATCAATGATGATAACTTTAGTATTTTTTTCACCTTCAACCCTGATTTTAATTATTTCGTCATTTCTGACAAGTTCGGCATCTTCAAATTCATTACTTACATCGGTTGAATACCAGTGCTGAGGTAATTTGACCCTAATATCCAAATCGTCTAAAACATCTTTAACATGCATTTTAAATCCCCTTTACAATTGAGTAGTTATATCCAAATCCTATTTTATAGAGGATTATATATAAAGATATTGTAACTATTCAAGGGTTAAAAGTAGTCAAAATCTCCGATGAAAGCTTCCTTAATTGAGTTCAAAAGAATTTCCAAATCCTTGCTGCCCTGCCGATGAACTCCATCAATCATCTGTTTGAACTGAGGATGCTTATCTAAAAAATCAAGAGCATAATTTATCTGAAAATCCTCGGCTTCTTTTATCTTACCTTCCTTTAAAAGTTCGGATGTGATTTCCATTTCCTTTCCATCCAGATTTTCCAATTCAGGATACTTCAGGTATAGCTCATATCTTCTAATCCAGATGCCATCATCAAAATCATCTAAAATATTCATAAGCAAAACTGGAAGACCATCATGCATGTTTATGAATTTCTCTGTTAAATCCTCATCAATAGCATCATGATTTACAATTAAACTCTTTTCCGACATATTATACTAAAAAATGAATTCTGCTCTTATCCAGTTCATCTAATGAGTGTGGCTTTGGAATATTGTCAGAGCGTCCAATAGCCAGCATGCCTACAATCCTGTAATGAGAGTCAACATTTAGGATTTCCCTTACAACCTCTTCTGCAGGAATTTTGTCTTTAGACCTTAAATGAACCTGAACCCAGCAGCTTCCAAGACCTAATTCCGTTGCCATTAAATGCATATAAGTTAAAGCAACCGATGAATCTTCACACCATGTGTCGGCAATCATAGTATCTGCAAGAACAACAATTGCCTTATCTGCATTTTCAAGGAGATTTGCACCATGGTCTTTGCAATTTGCAAGCTGTCTTAGAGTTTCACTTCTTTCAACAACCATAAAATTACACGGTTTTCTATTCATACTAGTTGGAGCAAGAAGTGCCGCCTGCAATATTTTATCAAGCTCCTCTTTAGTGACTGGCTCATCTGCAAATGTTCTTGTACTTCTTCTTTTAAGCATGATGTCTATCAATGTCATGATTAAAAATTAGTTTTTAAGATATAAAAATTTAAACATTAATATACTTATAGTAATTGCCAATTATCTCTTAGAAAAATAATTATCAAGACAATAATTACAGTTTCAAATCCCAATAGATTAATATCCCAAACCAATTCAAAACAATCTTTTGTATTTTAAATCATTTGGAAATCATCTAATAATAAAACATTTCATCAAATTCCAAAATCTTATCAATAACTCTTTTAGAGTTATTTTTATCAGTGTATTTAAAGAAATCATCAACTCTTTTAATATATTTCTCATCCATTTGACAGTCATTTTCAACCAGTCTTATGATTTCATCTTTTAACTCATCGATTTGTGTTGCAACAGGACCAAAACCCATTGTATCGTATTTAAAGTAAGAATCATCCAGATTAAAGTGATAATCATCATCATGATGATAATAGATTAATGGCTTTTTAAGATAAGCAAAATCGAATGCAACAGAAGAATAATCTGTAATCATCAATGACGCATGGTTAAATATCTCATTGTATGACATTTCAATGCCCAATTCCGCTTCATCAGGGATATCAAATGAATCAATGAATTTCAAAACATTTCTGTGAGGTTTGAATATTAACCTGTATCCTTTTGATTTTAAGAATTTAATCAGATATTCGTTATTCATCAATTCATTTATAGATTTAAAGTAATCTGTTTGAATAAATTCGTCTTCACTGAGTTGAGAATGTTGTCTTCTCCAAGAAGGCATTAAAACAATTTCCTTCTTATCCTCGCCCTTTTTTAAAAAGTCGAATCTTGGAAAACCAAGTACCTGGATGCAACTTTCATCATATCCATATTTAGGATTTAAAAATGATTCTTTTTCCAGATCAGATACAGTGACAATTAAACCTATTCTTTTATCATACCGATTGAGCCAATAGGAGATATCATCTTTTGTAACACCATGCTGTAGAAATATGGTTTTGGATCGTGCAAGACCAGACAAATGATGGTAATTTCCCCAAAATGGATAAATGATTCCATTATCTGGATGGGAAGCAATAATGTAATCGGCAAATAATAAATACAGCCTATGTTTGATTGATTTGTATTGTAGGACATTACCTATTTTTTTCAATCTTTCAAATTCTTCATTTGGAGTTATAAAGCCAGATAAGGTTCTGGCTTTCATAAATTTTGAACTTGCAACATATTTATTTTCTTGTTCGGCAAATGTTTCATGAAGATTTTTGGACTTTGAGAAAACATAATACTTTTTAATATTTTTAAGTTTATCTGATTTAATTGCTTTTTTAAATAAGAAATATCCATTATCCCCTGAAGAATTCGGCAAATCCATAAATATCCATATGTGTTTATTCCTGAAGTAAAAATAAAACATGAAATACAATATTCTTAAAAGAATACCTGTACGCCACCCTTGTTTTTTCTCTTTTAAAATTTGCTTTAAAACAGATAATTCTAATTTAACTCCTTTTGTGATTGTTTTTTCAATAATTTGAATATGATTTCTACAATCAATTGACAAATAATCCTTAGAAAATCTATATCTGGAAGTTCCAGAAAGTCTTGAAGTTTGATTATAATCAATCAAAAGATTAGAAGCATTAGTTTTAAATGATATTTTCATTCCAGGTTTTACTGGTAGAACCACATCAAAACTATGATTGTAACCATAGTCAAAATCAAGAGAAAAATTACGTCTTTGGGTGAAATTAAGCTTATTTGTATTGTAAATTTTGCCATCCGCAATCGCATAAACATCAGTACTTCTTAAAAAGTTAGTTAAAACACCAGAAATATAAATCTTATCCTTGTCTAAAAATTCATAATTATCAATATATACAGTATTTAAGTTGAAGTCTTCCTGAAAATTATCCTTATTTAATCTATAGGCAGTACCATGATCTTTAAGTAATGCCAAATGATGTTTAAGTTCAATTGGAAGAGACAACTGATGATAAATCACATCACTATCAATATACTTTAAAATAAAGAATATTTTATCATAAAGCTCATCAATTTCGCTTTGGCTAAGCAACAAATGAATAAAACGAATTTCAACAATCCATTGCAGATCATACATCAAAATATGTTGAATAAATCTGGGAACATATCCCTTTTTATTAATTGCATAATTAATAAGACCGATGAAATAATTATCAACACGTGACGTGAAATAAGACTTGTGACTTGTTGAAGTTGCAATTAATGAATTTTGAAGAGTATCCTGACGATAGTAATACTTAGCACCATTTATAAAACCAATGTTAGGATTGTCAATAAGCATCTGGTTGATTAAAAGAGGATCTTCTGAAACCCTTAAATTTTCATTGAATCTGTAATGTTTTAACTTTTCAAATCTAAAAAAGCTTGAAGGACCTGAAAGCTGGATGTACTCAGGATGCTCATCTAAGTTTATAACCTGAGTTTTGCTGAATTTGAAATTCAAATTGTGAGGCCTGTTTTTGATACCAAAATAATATATTGGAATTGAAGCAATGTCAATTTCTTCATTATTTTTTAAAAACAGATATGCTTTTTCAAATGCATTTCTTGAAATACAATCATCACTATCAAGGAAGTTCACAAATTCAGCATTTACATTTTGAAGTCCAACGTTTCTTGAATATGCCGGACCCCTGTTTTCATCATTATTGATTAAAGTGATGTTTTTAGGATATTCCTTGATGTATTCTTCAACAACACTTTTAGTACTGTCATTACTTGCATCATTAACAACAATGATTTGAATATCCCTGAAATCCAGTGATTGATCAATAATTGAATCTAATGCCTTTTGAATATATTTAGCGGAATTATATGCCGGCATCACAACAGCCATTTTAAAATCCAGAAAAACTCCTCCTGTTAATTATATAATATAGACATAATATATAAACAATTTGATAAATAATTGGGACTGTCAATTTGTTAGCTCTTGTTTTCTTTTTTCAATCCATCCATTTTTTTGGAGCATTATTTGGTTGAATATTCCTTTTAATGTTCTGAATTTCTTTTTTTGTGCTTTTGGCATTGTATTGCCTATATAATTTTCTATTTGGTTGTTGATATTGTTTAATTTTCCTTTTATGTGTTTTTTCAAGGAAGTGGATGAATTTTCTATATTTTGGGAAAAATTTTTCATCCATTATAATCTTTTAAAAGTTTTGAAAAATTAATTGATTCTTTTTTTAATAAATCTATGTATTGTAATGCTTTATTATATGTTTGTTGTTTGAATAATTAATAAATTAAGCTTAAATATTCATTTATTATGAATTTTTGGCACTGTCCGATTTGGTACTGATTTTTTAATTTTTAGTCTCTGAATTTTCTTTATTTTTTTGTTTTTACAGTTGAAATTTCATTTCGATGAATTTAAATGTTTTTTTTGAAATTGATTTTATTATTAGTTATGTTTGTGTTGTTTTTATTGATTTTGTGTTGATTTAAATTCGTAGTTGAATCTTTTTGCTTTGATTTTATTGATTTCATTTTTAATCTTGATGAGGTTACTTTAATTCACTAATTTAAATTATTGGATTCCCATATACTTAATTAGGTTACATTTTGAGGTTTATTTCTAGTGTAAAGTTATTTAAAAAGAGTTATATATTGATTGGAGAGATATGTTTATTTATGAAGCAAAAAACAAACTCTCCAGTATTATTTAATGCTGAAGAGATATATAAAACTTTCTTTTGTAATGGCAGATGTTTGATAGATCTTGATTTTCCAATGACTTTTCTATATTTTTTAAATAATATTGCTCAAGACGATGATAAAATCATTTTAATCAACGTTAATCAGGAAAAATAATTTATTTGATGATTGGATTTAAATGTAATGGAACTAAATCCATTGCTTTAGATAATTTATCCCATATTTATGTACAGAAATATATAAAAAAAGAAAATAACAACTACATTACGACCATAACTAATTTAAATTATTTTGTTGATGAAAATTGTAAATATAATAATTTTCTAGCAGATTTAATAGTAAAATTGGAGAGTATTGAGCAAATTTCTTGTGAAAAAATTAGTGAGATAATTAATCTGTTTTTAGGTATTAAAATTCAAATAACAAGAGTTCATGACTTATTTAACCAAAAAATAGATGAATATTTAAGTTTAAGCATTAAAGAGATTCAAAAAAGAATTGTTGATATTGAAATTGAATTTAATGGATTTGTTCATTATGATGAGGAATTTTTGTGGATTAAACACCAACCATACGTCCGTTTAACACTATTAGATGCAGAAAATAAACTTATTATTGAAGATTCAGTTGTTCCACGGGAATTTTTCACAAAAAAATTTTATTAAAGAATTTTTAGAAACATCACTCTTAAATTTAGATGTAAAAACAATAATAACCGATGGATATCGAGCATATGCATCAATAATTGATGATTTAGACTTTAATCATCAAAGATGCACTTTTCATGCAATGAAAAATTTAATGGATAAACTAATAAAGAAACATAATGGGCTAAAATAGAAAAATAAAAAAATTAAACGAAGAAATAGATGAAATAGCAAAAGAAATGCAAGAAATAAGTAAAAAATACAAAAGGAAAAAGGGGAAGAACAAGAAAAGAAGACAAACAACAACAAAAAGACAACAATAAAAAGAAAAATCTAAACAAAAAATTAAGCGAAAAGAAATCCAAAAGAAAAGAATGCACCAACAAATTAAGGTTAGATGATGCATTAGTGAAAAAAATAAGCTTAATATTCAAATCTAAGACAGAAAAAACAGCAAGAAAAAGATTCAATAAATTATATGAAAAATTAGAAGAACTACCAAAAGAAATAAAAGCATTCCTAAAAAAATTTAGCTAAATACTTAGATAAAACAATACAACACACAACTAACAAAAAAAATACCAAGTACAAATAACCTAATCGAAGGATTTTACAAAACAACACTACCTAGCAAAATAAAAAGAATTTACAAAACATACAGAAGTCTGCTAATCAGAATAAAACTTAACGACATCAGATGGATCAAACGATGTGCAAAAATCAACAAAACTAAACATCAGTACCAAATCGGACAGAGCCAATTTTTCTTTAATTTGATTGTCAGAGAGATTTAAATCCATTTTTTTTAAATTCTGCTCGAATTCTTTTTGCATTTTTGTTAATTCCGGGTTAATTGTAATCATAGATATTTAATAATAAAATGAAAAGTGCAATGTTGATGAATAAAACCTAATTCTCTTATTATTTTATCATAAACTTGGGTTTTAAATCTGTTACAATTGCAATGCAATCTTTCGGTTAAATGCTGTTTTTTATAAAATTTTTAGTTGTTTTTGAATCTTCATTTTTAGCTAATAAACTCTGCTATTGGCATTTTTATGAACTAAATCAAATAAAACATGACGTATAATGCCATTTTCTATTGATTTTAACCCATTGTACATCATATCCACAATATCCCTGAGAGTTTTAAGTCTTCATTTAAATAGTAAAAGTCCATCATAAATTAATAAAAGAGTTCCTTATGGTTTCATAAGACATTTTAACATCGCTAAAGATATTATAATGTCCAAGAAATATTTCTCAGAGAGTCCCAACCCCATAGTTCTTAATTTATAGTTAAAAACCTTACTTTTAAGAATGTATTTCGATACCCATTTATTAAAGAATGATTTATTATTTATTATCTTATAATATTCTTTTTTAAATAATTTTATTAATTCTTCTTTTGTTTCGACAAAAGTAGTGTATGTGATTCTTTTTATTGATTTCCAAACTTGTTCTATTGGATTTAATTGTGGTGAATATGGAGGTAAATGAACTAAAATAATATTTAATAATTTGCATGCTTTTTTAAATTTTGTGTTTCTATGTGGAGTATA